>CAYFTB010000107.1:0-8219 GCA_964345875.1 uncultured Proteiniphilum sp. | reverse complement strand
AAATAAAATCAACTTATCTATCAATCTAAAAGTCCGTCTAAATTCAAATATCCGAATTGGATCATATCGTCAAAACTGAATATGATATTATTGTTTAGGTCATCATAAATAAAATCCGCAATACGGTAACCAATATCTAATGTCTTAATATAATCACCGTTCATGTTAAAAACCAACAGCTGCTTTGGAAAGTATTCCTCCGTTAGTCTATTACCACCTGAGTAAGAAGCTATAATAAAGTTTCCAATCAAAGCAACTCCTCCAAAATGATGTTTTTTTTCTGAGTCACGGGTATTCCAGTTCTTTCCATATATGTTATATCGCAAATTCCCATCGACATCCATAATTGTCATTAAATCATAATTATGATAACACTCTACCAGTGTCTCTTTTTCCATTGAAACTGCGAAGGCAATGCGCTTTTTGCTCACATTAGGATTTGAGTATCCTATTTTTTCTACTTCTCCTGTTTCAATGCTCCACTTCGCCAGATATTCATTATGCCCAATATTTCCTGTAGGCTCAATAAACCGAGCGTAAGAAAGATTTTCATCAATGTATTCATAATAACTTGGGAACTGTACATTGTTTATTTCTTTCTTTACATCCGCCACATATCTCGGATTATGACGAATGCTATCCAACGGATATCTGAATATTCTCAACTTTCCGTGATCGGAAACATAAATTTCTTTCTCATTTTCATTTATGCCAATATGCCCCATATTGGTAACTTCCCCCGGACCTTGTCCATAAGGGATTGCACCGGAAACATACTCATACTCGCCATCCTTTCTGTCAAAAAGGTGTATCAATAGATCCGCAGTTTTAATATCGCTGATAACAAGAAAGTCATTTATCACTGATAATCTTGTGACACTACCAAACATAACCTCATTTTCATCAATCTCGATCTCTTTGATTTGGCTTTTTACATTCTGTATATTATTTCGCTTGTTTTGATACTTTTCCGTATGGACATTTTTTGTACAAAAAGCAAAAAAGAATAGAATAAACAACAGTAGAGAAAGATACTTATTAATCATATTTTTTAAATTTAGAAATGAAGAGTAGCCACATTAACAGCAGATACCCTCCACATAATCAATCATCTACTGCCAGCCTCTCTATAATAAGGATAATAAACATGGCAGAAACAGCCAGTGCCGTTATCATAGCATCCGTTTGGACACGGGTGGTCAACTTCATTATATGCCAACGCCTCAATATTCACCATTGCCAAATCACTCATATTACAATTGATACTCAACAAACACACCCTCTGGATTATAGCCAATTCCATAAATTGTATTTCTTTCTTTGTCATACTTCATTGAAAAGAGTGGGATATCTAAAGTATAATATTTAACAGGATTTCCGCTCCAATCATATACAAATAAATGCTCGCAATGATGACTTTCCATTCCATGCTCCATAAATGTTCTTCCGGAATATAACGCATATACATATTCATCATCACAATCTAATCCGCAAAATCCTATCATACCATCTTTAGACCAAGCGATTCCCCCTCTCTCCAGTACAATAAATTCTGGACCGTAATACTTTAACTGTTTATACTCTTCCAATACCGACTCCCCTGAACAATTGAAAAAAGAGAGTAACCCAAGATCTTGGGTCGCGGCAGCTACTCTTTTATTATCCGGACTGCGTACAGTACGAGTACTAAGATATAACATGGACCGCTCCATATTGGGGGTATTAGTAGTCTCAACAAAAGCCGGAAAATCCACTCTCGATATTATTTCCCCATTTCCTTTCAAAGAGACCAACCAGGCATCTTCAAATAGTCCGGTAGCTATCATGTGGGACTCCTGATAGTTTATTGCAAATAGTCTGATGTCAAGGTTAATATCTAAAACTCCATTTAAAATCAGAATTGAATCGGTTGAGATATCAATCTGACTTAATTTTCTCCTATCAAAATCATAGATAAAAAAAATCATCACCTTTGAGTTGAAGACTGGTCGGAGATAAAATTTCACCTGGACCGCTCCCTCTTCTTATACCTCTGATTATTTCCCTTGAATCAAAATCAATGAAATGAAACACCTCTTCACTTTTGAGATCCTTAATCATGTATGCATCGTTCTTTCGAATGATTGAGCTAGGTTTTAATACGTCGAACTCCTCTAAGTCAATCATTCGTGAATGAATTAAGTTTAGCTTTGAACTTTTTTCAAAATGTTTGATAGGGTTATTGGGGGTCTGACTGCAAGATAATAGAGACAATGCAACAAATACGATAAAACCGTACTTCCGATACCTTAAAATATAATTAATCATTTTCTATGTGATCATTAGATGATTTACATTAGTATACTGAAGTTCTTTGATTGAACTTAAAAAGAGGGTGTATAAAATCATAGTTGACACAAATTACATACACCCTCATTAAATTAATAATAGCTTCGTGCGCCATATATCCAGTGACCTGTTGGATCAACATCTATCGGAGGGATATAACACATGCATAGTGAGCAGTCATGGATACACATGTGGATAGGATCGGGAAATTCTCCTGTCGCCAACGCTTCCACATTCGCCATTGCCAAATCACTCATCGTGGCTTCACTCTTTTTGCTTTTTGCAACTCCAACTGCTGTGGTTGCCAACAAGGCGAAAGCAAACAGGCCCGATAAAACTCTCTTTTTCGTAGTCATTTTGAAATAATTTTCAAATAAATAATAAGGTTCAATTTTGTTTTCAGCCATATATATCCTTCAACGGCTAAGCAGCAAGCGCTTTTTACAAAACATTTTTTTGATCTTTCTCTCTGCCATTCATCTCCTTTGTGTTGTTTTACAAATTAAACAATACAATCTATGATTTCAAAAAATAAAATTGTAAGATTCTAACTCAATTATTTTTCTGCATCTATTTTATTCTTTTCATTATTCATTCTCAGTTTAGCTTATGAGAGTGAGTACTTTTAGATTTCCATATCAGTGCTGCTTTAGCCACGATAAACTCATCAGGCAGCACTTGAGCAAGAAAGAGTGGCACTAATAGACCGAAATAACCAGTAAGAATTTCGATTTCATTTAAACCAATATTTCATTATTATAGGATTCTCTTCCATTTTCGAATTAATTAGTTTTTCAAAAATGGCATTCTGTTCGTCATTTAGCATTTCTTTTGTGACTCTTTTTTCTAAATCAACCCATTGAATGGGCATCAATAGATATTCATCGGTTACTATTACTTCTTCCCCACGATAAGAATTAAAAAGAACATCTTCAGTAAACTTTTCAATTAGTTTTGATTTGTTAGATGCTATATCATATATAATATTTGACCTATTATTATAGTCGCCTATTGATAAACAAGCAAATACATACTTATCATTATGCCTCACAGAATGTATAACATAAGGAGACTGACTAAATAAGGCTTCTACAATTAAAGTAGGGTCACGTTCTTGTTCTTTAGTGAATGTAATGTCTAGCCCTTTTCTAGAATCTGAACCAAAGTCAAACTCAAAAGCAACGTCATAGCCATCCTCCTCTAATTTGTAAACCTCAAGATCTATTGGTCTATAATAGTACCAATCACCTTTATACTGATAAGGAGGACTAGCGAAGCTTCCAAGTCGATAAGGACCCTGAAATTCTTCACGTAACAGCTTGTTATTCTCAAAATCGAAATAAATAATCTTTTTGGGCTGAAAGATGGAATGAAATAGATATTTGTCTTTGCTAATAGCAATTAAGGAATGCAGAGCCATGAGTCCTGGGAAATTAATACGCTTTGTTTCTATGTAGTTGCCAGACAAATCATAAACCTTTATAGCTCCATAAGGCTCAAGTATCTCAATATTTCCAGAATAAGGATTTATAATAAAGTCTTGTATAAATATATATTCTCCATCAGCCTGCCCTTTTCTATCTATTTTAAAAAGGAAATCACCAGCCTCATCAAATACAAATATTACACTCTGTACGGGATCTAATATATAATGTTTTCCTTGCTCGGTAATCATCTTGCCAACGCCAACAATAAGCACATCAGGTGTTGTCTCCAATGGAATTAATTCGATAGATTCAAAGTAATCGAAGAGAGAAGCTTTCTCAGAACGATTTAAATCCACAAATATTGCATCACTCCTTTGAACTTGTTGTTTGCACATTGTAAAACATGTTACAATAATAATGAGTAGTAGTATCTTTTTCATTTTGATTGTTTTTTTAGATCTGGTTTCAACATAGGTTTGAAACCAGATGAAATTAGAAAATATGATTAACTATTAACCCTCATCACATCTTGAATCTGTAAATAACAGTCCCGTCACTGTTATTCCTAACACCATATATGTAATGTTTATCTATACAAAATTCTGTAATGGGAAATGGAAGAATGTACTTCTTCACTTTCTCGCCTTCCCAATTAAAACAAAGAATTTCATTGGATTCTCTATCTGTGTTAAGAGCCTCGTGATAGCTTTTTGAAGAATAGGTAAAACAAATAAAATCCTCTGAAACGGCAATAGCCATTAATCCTGCAATGTTCTTGTCATCATCTAGCGCAAATCGTCCACCTTTGAGCCAAACTTGTGGAGCATGTTTAAATGGGCTTACATATATTCTCTGAATATCAGTTCCTGAAAGTTGATAAATCTCAAACACATCCGAAGCAAATGTTGAAACAACAAATCTATTTTGTTTATGATTCACTCTCAATTTACCTTGGAAGACACTTCCTCTATAAATTCCATCAACTTCGCCACAATCAAAAGGGTAATCCGAAGGAATATCCATTATCTCGTTATTCGAATCAAGCACTCCAAAACGTCCGTTACTAAAAGATCCTAGCCAGATTTTCTTATCACCTACCAAACCCAATCGACTAGGCCTAAAGTCAACTATATAAGGATATGATTCTTTCTTTACAGATAACGGACTTTCACCTTTCACGATGTCAGAAACCAAGATAGAGTTAATTTCCTTTTTCGCACCCTCTAAAAAAACAAGATTGTCACCCGATATAGTAAATTCAACCCCAAAATCAATAAACTCATTCGGTGCATTGCCTCTTATCCCCCATCTACATAATTGCTTTTTCTCATTCACATCAATAAATGAATAACGATATGCATCACTCATATGTTCTGTAATCAAGATGCCATCAATAATTCCCATGTTTTTTATTTGTCCGAAAGGGTCACTTCTATCTGAATAAATACTATCGTATTCTGTAATTCTGGTTACTACATCGAAAGAGTCTATTTCAGTATCTGAGGATTGACATCCACTGAATAATAGTATGAATAATAATAAATTTAACGTATTAATTTGTTTCATGTCACCTATATTATATGGAGGGTATGCTATGTTTCACACACCCTCCATTTATTTCCATACTACCATTTTGCCTCTGGTCGCGTTTTATCTTTTGAGGGATCCGTAGGATGCAATGCCTCACAAGAAGAATAAGGATCTCTTTTACAATCATCTACGTTAGGCTGTTCTGGTGTAGCCAGCGCCTCAATATTAGCCATAGCCAAATCACTCATGGTGGCTTCACCCTTTCTGCTTTCTGCAACTCCAACTGCTGTGGTTGCCAACAAGGCCAAAGCAAACAGGCCCGATAAAACTCTCCTTTTCGTAGTCATTTTGAAATAATTTTTTAATAAATAATTAGGTTCAATTTTGTTTTCAGCCGTATATATCCTTTCAACGGCTAAGCAGCAAGCGCTTTTTACAAAACATTTTTTTGATCTTTCTCTCTGCCATTCACCTCCTTTGTGTTGTTCTTAAACTATTTATAACAAATAAATAGTTTTGAGTTTGCTTTGCAAAATATTTAACCGGTTCAACTCTGTGTCTCAATTCTTACTTATTTAATCATTTACACACTCTTCAACAGCAATTAAAAGCTATATTCCACGATATGATATTCTGGTGTATTGCTGATTCCGTAGATTTTTCTCACTCGACTATCGACTGTAAATCGGAAAACAGGATCATTTAATCTTAACATAGAAATTGGTTTCCCATCCCAATCAAAACTAAAAATTGTTTTACAAGAGGAGGTATGATTGGGGTCATCAACATAACCTCCATTGTAAAGAACCATCATCTGCCGACCTGCATTTTGAGGTGAGAAATATGCATCCCTGTTTATACCTTTTTTTGGGGTTGCATACGACACTTCACCATCTCTGTGTTCTTTGAAATGCGGAAAAAACTTATCAGGTCCATGTACTCTTTCAAGCAATAGACCTTGTTCATCATATATCTCAAACAAATCAGTCATATAATAAAAGACTGCAATTTTCCTTTTATTCTGATTTACAACAAAGTTCATGTTATATGCATCCATCTTTTCTATATTTGAATATTCAATACCGGAAACTGGGAATCGGATAATTTCGTTGACTTTATCACCTTTAAAATTAAATAAACCAATTTGATAATCTTCAGTGAAGGTATTGCACAATATATTATCATTTAATATTTCCACGTTCATGTTTATCATTTCATTTATTTTAATTCTACTCATCGCTTTCACCGGAACATCAGGCTCTGACAAATCAGTTATTTTGAAAGTGTAAATGGTTGATGTTGCTATATCTACCATGTTTATCACACTGTCTTGACTATTAATAAATCGTGGCATTATCATGTCATTTGGTCCTTGTCCTCTATCAATACACTGTGAAATCTTCTTCTTGCTGTTTAAGTTATAGACATGTATCAACTTATCTTCAGAAAGATCAATTGTCATTAATAAAGTATCTTTTACCAATATGTCTGTTGGGCGCATTACAGGCGTGTCAAACTCTAACAACGTCCCATGCAAATTTTCAGAAGAACTGAAATCGTGCAAGCTTAGGCTGACAGCATTTTCATATTTATAATTACTACTGCAAGATAAAAGTAACAACAGTAGTACAAGATGCATTCCCCTCATTCTTCGTATTTTAAATTCATGAAATATTTAATGTTTTTTAAAAAATGGCTGTCTTATATTCTATTTTAAACAGCTACTTTTAAATGCTATTGTGATTTTGCTCTGTAACCATGACATGGGAGCATTGGCACACCATTTACATAAACAGTACACGTCCATTCACTGGCATCCCTACAATATTTGTCACAATAATCACTACCGTTTTCATCTTGTGCCAAAGCCTCCACATTAGCCAATGCCAGTTCGTTCAGCCCGGTTACACTCTTTTTGCTTTCCATAGCTCCTATTGCGGCAACTATCAGGAGGGCTGATGCAAAAAGCCCTGATAAAATCTTCTTTTTCACAATAATGTTTGTTTTAAAATTTTTGATTGATTATTCCGATTCTGAAAACAAAGATCTTTTAATAGTTTCAATAAACCGAAATTTACGTTTCACTAAGTGCTTTGTCCATTATTTTGAATAGACAAACTCAAATTGACTGATAAAAAATTTAATACTCTCTCTGCCTTTCACCTCCTTTCTGTTGTTTTACAAATTAAACAATACAATCTGTGGTTTCAAAAAATAAAATTGTTAAGATTCTAACTCAATTATTTTGATTGATTTTTCACACCACCTCACCCTCCAATCTGATTGTTATGGGTGAGGATTCCGTATTGACGCATATATAAATTATAAAATAAATACTACCCGATTTATACCAGCATACTAAGAAATCATATGAAATTATATCCTGAACCAAGTTAGTAACAACTTTCTGTCAGAAAATTGTGAGCTTTAATTATTAGATAACCAAGCTTTATTAATCTCGTATTCTCCATCATCATTTTCAACTACTCCCAGAAAATAACTGTCATCATCAGAAACATAAAACTTTTCTACTTGTTTTTTAAATTGATAACAAGTTACTATTTTGCCAAACTCATCAATTTTAAGGATGTGCTGTGATTCTCTTTTGCCAATTTTAGGATTACTTGTATAAAGTAAATAATGATATCTATCTGAACTGCCTATATCTAATACATAGTATATATACTCCTCACGTATCTCATAACGCTTCCTGTCTTCATTTAAAATTTCCTTACCAAGTATAATGTGCTCTTTTTCTGTTAGATCTTCATTCACATATTTATAAAGAAAAATATCACAAGTAAAATAAGTTGCATAAAGAAAAGAATTACTGTGATTAATATAAGACATTACACCTTGCCCAACCATAAATCTATGGTCAATTTCTATATCATCACTTAATCTTCCGACAAAAGGATCAAAATTATTAATTAA
>CAYFTB010000106.1:0-8311 GCA_964345875.1 uncultured Proteiniphilum sp. | reverse complement strand
AGTTATTTTAAACCAGTTTTTAATCCTTTATAAAGATAGGGTTAGAATCTAAAAAGAAATTCTAACCCCAAGTTATTTATAACTTACACACTTTAAGGGACAGTGCCAGATAATATTCTATATACTATCTCAACTTATTCGCCCCCATTCGAATCTGTTGCCACCTAGTCGGCTCAACTCTTTCTTCAAAACTAAATGTTCAGCTGATTCAAGTAGTGGGTCTTTACTTATAATATCTTCTGCTATTTCACGACTCCTCATTAATATATCATTATCTCTCACAAGATCAGCTATCCTCAAGTTAAAAGGGATTCCACTTTGCTGGGTACCCTCCAAGTCACCTGGCCCACGTAACTTCAAGTCAGCCTCAGCTATTACAAAACCATCATTGCTTTCGGTCATAATTTGAATTCGCTTTCTGGTTTCGGCTGATAATTCATAGGGAGTTATAAGCACACAATATGACTGATCAGCACCGCGCCCTACTCGGCCCCTAAGCTGGTGAAGCTGAGATAGACCAAATCTCTGAGCACTTTCGATTACCATTATAGACGCATTAGGCACATTAACACCTACTTCTATAACAGTTGTCGAAACCATAATCTGAGCTTCTCTATCAACAAACTTCTGCATAACCTCGTCTTTTTCGTAGGGTTTCATTCTTCCATGCATCTTAACTACTGAGTATTCAGGAAATACATCACTAATATGCTCAAATCCCTCTTCCAAGTTTTTAAGATCCAAAGTCTCACTCTCTTCTATAAGAGGATAAACAATATAAGCCTGTCGGCCCATATCCAATTCCTTGCGTATAAAATCAAACAAAGCACCACGTTTCTGATCATATCTATGTAAAGTTTGAACAGGTTTTCGTCCTGGAGGTAGTTCATCAATTACAGAAACATCCAAATCTCCATAAACCGTCATTGCCAAAGTTCTAGGTATAGGTGTTGCAGTCATAACCAGCACATGAGGAGGATGTTCGTTTTTTGCCCACAACTTAGCTCTTTGGGCAACACCAAAACGATGCTGCTCGTCTATAACCACAAACCCAAGATTATTAAATTGTACTATGTCTTCTAGCAATGCATGTGTCCCAATTAAAATATTAGTATTACCCGAAAGAAGGCCCTGATGTATTTCCTCACGCTCCTTTTTCTTACTTGAACCCGTAAGTAAAGCCACATTAACATCCATACCATCCAACATATTCATAAAGGTCTCATAGTGCTGAGTAGCTAAAATTTCAGTAGGGGCCATAAGGCATGCCTGAAAACCATTATCAATAGAGATTAGCATACACATAAGTGCCACGAGGGTTTTGCCACTACCCACATCACCCTGCAATAATCTATTCATTTGCTTACCTGATGCCGTGTCTTGCCTAATTTCGCGTATAACACGCTTTTGGGCATTAGTTAGCGGGAATGGCAAATGTTCAGAGTAAAACCTATTTAGACAATATCCAACATTTTTAAAGTAAAATCCATTAAGTTTTGCCTTTCTGTCTGAACTATATCTTACAATACTTAATTGAATATAGAAAAGTTCTTCAAACTTTAATCGATATTCGGCATCTCTAAGTAAAGACGGACTTTTGGGGAAATGAATATTTTCAATAGCATCATAATATGGTATAAGTCCAGCTGCCCTCACCACATCTGGCGACAATGTATCCTGAAGCGGCACTTTTATCATTTCGAAAGCATTTGCAATAATCTTTTGCATTGCCTTTGAATTAAGATAATTATACTTCATTTTCTCGGTTGTGTTATACATAGCCATAAATCCCGTTGGAATATCTGCATCATTATTCAGAGGATCTATATCGGGGTGAGATATATTATATTTGTTTCCAAACCTATTCGGCTTACCAAAAACAATATACTCTTGTCCAATTTTAAGAGAATTCTCAATATATCTAATTCCCTGAAACCACACAAGATCAATAAAGCCAGTTCCATCAGTAAAATGACCAACCAACCGTCGCTTTCTTCCTTCTCCGAAAGTTTCGAAAGCAGTGATTTTTCCTCTCAATTGAATATAAACAACAGAATTATCTATTTCATGCACATAATACATCCTTGTTCTGTCGATATATCTGTACGGATACCATCGTAGAAGATCACCCAAAGTAAAAACATCAATCTCTTTATTGAGTATTTCGGCTTTTTTGGGTCCAATACCTGGGATAAATTTTATGTCTGACTGAAGAATATTCATTACTGATGCGAAAATACAAAATGTTGCATTATAAAAAAAAGAGAACACGGACATAATTATCGGTGCTCTCTGTACAATATATCACTATATTTATTACTCTAAAACTACTACCAGTTGAATAAAGGATATTCAGACATCACTGCATTAACTTTTTCTCTTACAGTAGTTATCACTTTGCTATCTTCAGGATTTGAAAGAACAGTGTCAATAAACTCAACTACCTCTTGAATTAATGGTTCTTTAGCACCACGTGTTGTGATGGCAGGAGTACCAAATCTCAATCCAGATGTTTGAAATGGACTGCGACTATCAAAAGGCACCATATTCTTATTAGTTGTAATATCAGATTGCCCCAACACATTCTCGGCCATCTTTCCAGTCAAGTCAGAAAACTTGCTTCTCAAGTCAACCAAAACAATATGATTGTCAGTACCATCCGAAACAACATTATATCCTTTATCAATAAAAGCCTGTGCCATTACAGATGCATTCTTCTTCACTTGCTGTTGATATACTTTAAACTCAGGCTCTAAAGCTTCTCCAAACGAGATTGCTTTTGAAGCAATAACATGCTCCAATGGACCACCTTGTGTTCCTGGGAAAACTGCAGAATCAAGCAATGATGACATCATCCTCACTTCTCCCTTTAGAGTTTTAATACCCCATGGATTCTCAAAGTCTTTACCCATAAGGATAATACCACCACGAGGTCCACGCAAGGTTTTGTGAGTAGTTGAAGTTACAATATGTGCATGTTTAAGAGGATTTTCTAGAAGATCAGCGGCAATCATACCTGCAGGATGAGCCATATCTACCATAAAAATTGCACCAATTTCGTCAGCTACTTTACGAATACGTGCGTAATCCCACTCACGAGAATATGCAGATGCTCCTGATATAATCAGTTTTGGACGCTCTTTGCGTGCCACTGTTTCAAGCTGGTCATAATCAATTCTCTGATTATCTTCACGAACATTATACTCAAGTGCATTAAACATAAGACCTGAGAAATTAACGGGTGAACCATGAGTAAGGTGTCCTCCATGAGCTAAATTCAAACCTAAGAATTTATCACCAGCTTTCAGACATGCCAAAAAGACTGCCGTATTAGCTTGAGCTCCCGAATGTGGCTGCACATTAGCCCACTCAGCATTAAAAAGCTTTTTGACACGATCAATCGCAAGCTGTTCGCTTAAATCAACTATCTCACAGCCCCCATAATATCTTCTGCCAGGATAGCCTTCGGCATATTTGTTTGTTAAAACTGATCCCATAGCTTCCATTACTTGGTTGCTAACAAAGTTTTCCGAAGCAATTAGCTCAATACCTTTGAGTTGACGCTGCTTTTCGCGCTCGATAATATCAAATATCTGAGAATCTCTTTTCATTGCTAAAAAGTTATTTAATATGTATTTAATGTTGCTTTTAAGAATATATAAACTGAAAGAGTTTTGTAAAACAATCTTTTAAAATCTCACAATTTACATCAGGTGTAATATGAGAAAAACAAAAGTACAGAAGTTTGTTCAATAATGCGATAAAAAAGCAATAAAAGTATAATCAAAAGCTCAGATATTCTTTCTTATCAATATTTTAAAAATAAAAAGACATACCCACAAATAATCTCAAGTCCTGAGTTGTAGTTTTAATTTTATATGAATTAGTATCACCATCTTTTCTGTAGCCATCACCCATATCATTAAGCTTTGTCAAAAAATATTGTCCTGTTATATCAAGCGAGATATTATTATTAAGAAAAAAAGCAAGCCCCAAACCACCTCCAAGTATTAAGCCATGAGCAGAGGTATCATATCGATAATGAGTCCCTATTATTTGCATATCTCTATTTCGATATCCTGCATTAATTTTAGCAAAAGGTTTCACTCTGGAGTCTGTGAAATAATATCTAAAATCTGTCATTATAGTTACATCTGCACCATCATATGTTGTTTGATAATCATATATCCCAGCAATGCCCGCTGAGAAATTATCAAATATAAAGTAGCTGATATTAGGCTGTAGCTTCACTGAGGTAATTTTTTCTGTATCCTCTGCTCCTGTCACTCCACCATCAACGTTGCTTATGCTTAATGACGTATTTGCTCCTATCAATAATTTCCCTTTTTCTGTTTGAGCCTCTACAACTGCTAGTGCAATAATGCACATTAATATAGTAGTAATAAATTTTGCTTTCATCATTTAATATATTTAGAGGTTAGATATAAAGCGAAAATCCAATAACACCACCTACTCCGCTAATTTTCATTTTTACAGAAGAGTCGCCCGAATAACTGGTATTTACATCAGAATATTCCAGTGACAAGTCTAGCGACAAGTATTTATTTATAAAAAAGGCTACTCCAGCCCCAACGCCCCATGTCAGTCCGTTAAATGAATGCCTAGAAACGCCTGAACCTTCAATGGGAACAAATTGAGCAATCGTTGCATAACCTACTCCTGCAGATACAAACGGACGAAATTTGCTTTCTATCGGAAAATAATATGACGCGGAGGGCATAAGTGTTAATTGAGACATCTTCTCTATATAATCGCCATCTTGCAAAGAATAACTCCCCTGTAAATTAATAGACAGATTATCAACTACAAAATAGCCAACTGCTGGAGCAATATTTACATTGTAAGTTGTTTTGGAATTTGTGCCACCCTCTGGACGAAAGTTTATTGTATTATCCGTACCATAGAAAAAATCCATAGAAGTTTGCCCTGATATAATAAATCTCCCCTTTTCAGTTTGTGCAGACAATGCCAATGTGCACATGGTCATGCATAAGATTAAAAGTGTTCTCATAAAACATTTGTGTTAGGTTATTTATAAAATGCATTCAAATATATTACAAATATTAATCATTTCAGCAAATCTGGTCTCAACCTTTTTGTCCGTTCGCTAGATTGTTCCAATCGCCATTCTGCAATCTTACGTTCATGTCCAGACAGTAGTACATCAGGCACTCTCCAGCCTTTATATTCAGCAGGGCGGGAATACACTGGAGGTGCCAGAAGATTATCCTGAAACGAGTCAGACAACGCAGACTGCTCATCACCAATCACACCAGGAATCACCCTAACTACTGCGTCAGCAATAATGGCTGCAGCTAACTCACCTCCAGTAAGCACAAAATCTCCGATTGATATTTCGCGCGTAATTAAATGTTCTCTCACTCGGTAGTCAATCCCTTTATAGTGCCCACAAAGGATTATTAAGTTTTTTTTCATTGATAGCTCATTGGCTGTACCTTGCACAAACTGCTCTCCGTCAGGAGTTGTAAAAATTACCTCATCATATTCTCGTTGCTCCTTAAGAGAAGAAATACATCTATCTATAGGTTCAATTTGTAGAACCATTCCAGCCTCGCCACCATAAGGATAATCATCTACTCGATTGTGCTTGTCTAAAGTATAATCACGCAAGTTATGAACATGAAATTCTGCTAAACCTCTATCCTGAGCACGTTTTAGTATAGATGTATTTATTGCACCGTCTAGCATTTCGGGCAAAACGGTAATGATATCTATTCGCATAAATGATGTGTCAATTAAAATTTTGCTCAAAGATAGGTATATTATTTTTCACCTCCACCGCCTGATCCTTCTTGAGAGCTACCACCCTGCATCAAATCGTCATTACTGATGGTTCTTGAAACTCGTTTTACTGATGCTTTCAGATCTCCAAAACGATAAGTAACCGATAACCTCACGTTTTGCGTTGGATTATGCATGACAAACTTTTGACTAAACCCGTCACCATTTGTAGTGGTAGAAAACTTTAATATTTTGCTAAATGGAGAGTTTACATTTAAAGAGATATCTAGCTTCTTATTAGCTAAACTCTTCATTGCACCAAGCGAATAAAAATAGTATGCCGAGCTTTTAGATTGTAATTGTACGCCTTGGGTAAACACACCACTATTAGCCATAATTCTAAAATCTTTTGGCAATGTAAGTGTAATATTTGCAAAGCCTCCCCCTGCAAATCCACTGTTTCGTATATCCTTATCTTCGGTACTTTGCAAATCAATATAATTTAAAGATCCGTTTAGTGTCATTTTTAGAATCTGTATTGGAGTCCAACTAGCAAAACCATTTAGACCTACCGACTGATTCCGACCAATATTTCGATATGTGTTATGCGTAACTCCTGCGTCATCCATAAAAATATATGAAGTGATGGCATTTCTAGAAAATGAGTAATTCAGGGTAGCATTAAAATTAAATTTTTGAGTAAAAGAGCCATAATTAATATTGAAATTATGGTTTTGTTCAGCATCCAGATTTGGATTACCATAATTAATATTGTTAGGATTAGAATCGTTTATATATGGATTTAGATACCAAATGCCTGGCCTTGAAATTCTCATATTATATCCCCATCTAATTGTCTCAGTCATCCCCAATTGATATGAAAATGCGGCTGATGGAACCACATCAAAGAAGTTGGTATTTACTGTTGTATCATTTTTAGTTGACATAAAGTGGATATCCTGATTAGTATTTTCACCTCTCAACCCAACTTTTATGCTAAACTTATTTGCTTTAAATGTATAGCCAGCATATCCAGAAGCAATTTTCTGTTTGTGATCCAAATCATTCTTTCTGCTCAAGTCCTCTTCCCATGCGTTATTTTCTACATCAAAATAAGTATTATCACCACGGCTTGTATTATCTCTAAGTATATATTTCAGTCCTGCCTCTATGTTGTGCTTTATGTTGATTGGGTTCACATAATCAACCTGTGCAGTGTGCTCAACTCCGCCAGCATCATTCACACTTCTCTGCCTATACCCTTCGGGATAGTAAAAATCATTTCCTGTTACTTTGTCATACACTACATCAAATTCGTTATCATTTGGAGATTCTTCAAATCTGTATGAGAATGTCATAAGTTCGCCTTTTTTCTTGAAACTACGTTGATAATCGGCAGAAACATTAATTGATCCATGTCCTCCAACAGAGTTGTTCTTCTGATGGTAATAGAAATTTCTCACACCTACCGAGTTAGCTTCAGTTGTAGATTTTGATCTAAATTTGCCACCAAACTGTCCTACAGAGATATTGAAAAGATTGAGAGTATCAGGTTCATAGCTCAACTGAGTATTATAATATAGCCCGCGTCCATTATTAGTTGAAGTTCCGTCTTGTGCTAAATTATTAATTTGATTTGGTTCAAACTCATCTCTAACAACTCTTGAAGTTGATTCGGGTGACTTGTGCATAAAATAACCTCCATTTCCTGTAAAACCTACTTTGCCATACTTCAATGACAAATAGCCATTTCCACCCCATCCACCAAAACTATCTCCACTGCCACCCACCGAACCAGTGTATCCTTCATCTACTTGCTTATCGGTAATGATATTTATAATCCCGGCAACGCCTTCGGCATCATATTTTGCTCCAGGATCAGTAATCACCTCAATATCTTTAATACTATTTGCGGGCATACTTTTCAACACTTGAGAGGGATTGTTCGAAATCAAATTTGAGGGCTTGCCATTTAAATAAACTTTAAATCCTGAAGAGCCTTTTAGCTGTATTTTATCCTCTCCATCCACCGTAACAAGCGGAACTTTACGAAGCATATCCAATACAGAAGATGTAGATGATTCCGGGTCATCTTTGGCACTATATGTTAGCTTGTCAATTTCCACCTTCACCAAAGGACGTTGTGCCACAACGCTTATTTCATCTAGCTGAGTAGAACTCTCTGATATCTCTATTTTGCCTAAGTCAATGTTTTTATCACTCCCGTTTATCTCCACTTTTCGAGTTGATTCATTCATTCCCACAAATTGAAATGAGAATATATAGTTACCCTCAGTTAAATTGGTTTGAAAAGAACCATTGTCATCAGTGGCCAGTTTTTTCACAGGTTTATCAGGGGCATCCTCGCTAGCTATTGATATTGTAGCATAAGGAAGTGGAGATTGGTCAACTATGTCAATCAATTGACCCTTAACAACTACAGATTGAGCAAGTGCAGTTAATGACGTGCTTATGATTAGAAAAAAAATAAATAGAGATAATTTCATGCTCTTAAGATTGAGTTTTTATCGTATGCAAATCTAATTAA
>CAYFTB010000105.1:0-8364 GCA_964345875.1 uncultured Proteiniphilum sp. | reverse complement strand
CTTTTGTTTCTTATCTATTCCTGCTTTCCTGCATCAGTATAGGCTGGTTTTCAAGTTTCACAGGTTCATTAGTTGATAATATATCTGGATGTGACGACAAGCTGTCGAGATTACCAATATTTATATTCATAAGTTGAATACTTCTGAATAAATTAAGCGTATCCTGTAGTTTAATATATCCAACAACACTTTGTAGAGTGTCATTATAAATATATCTATCAAAGGGTAAAGAGTACTTCTTATTCTCTGTAAGTACTGATGATTTATAAATTATGGTGTCTTTATATTCAATCACAAGTTTTGATGTAAATGATGGAATATGGTTTGTGGGAATACCTATTATCTGGAATGATAGTGATGTGTCAATACTGTCTGGCATCTCCTTTATTTGCGTGCTGTCAATTCTAAATCTAAAACCATTTCTTGGATTGACCTCATAGAATGAATAATAAGTAGGGATATCAGATGAAAGTATGCTCCTATCTTTTATGGATTGCTCCATAGAAATCTCTCTATTCATTAAAGTTTCTGCATACTTATGTTGTCTTTGAAGTCTGGCTCTTACCGAGTCATTTATTTTAAGGTAAGTATCAACTCTGTCAGAATACCATGACAATGATGTGTCCCATCGTTCTTGAGTTGTTCTATTCTTTTTAAAAACCTCATTTATCAGAGCCTCTTTCTTCTCAGGTGTGTTGAATGTTGAGTAGTCATTATCAATTAGTGCTTCTGCAATATAAACATCATACATTATTCTCTCCATTTCTTTTTTGCTGTGCACTTCTTTGGGTCTGCTACAAGAAAAGAGAACTAAACCTAAGGCTATAATTCCAAAACTGTATGATTTTAATATCTTTCTCACTAATTGGTGTTATCTTTTGTGAAGAATTTTTCTTTGTCACTTTTTGACATTAATGAAAATGATAATGTCTTGCGATAGAAGATGAGTAATAAAGTTACTCCTACTGTTATTGCAGAATCGGCGATATTAAATATAAATCTGAAGAAAAGAAAGTCTTTTCCCCCAATTATAGGAATCCAATTGGGGAAGCTACCTTCAATTAATGGAAAATATAGCATATCTACTACCTTTCCGTGTAGTAACGATGAGTATCCTTCTCCAAATGGAACAAAAGATGCCACATGCCCCTGATAGCTTGCCTCAAATATTGATCCATAAAATACGCTATCAATAATATTTCCTGATGCACCAGCAAGAATAAGGGCAATACAAGCTATAAAGCCACCTTTGTAATTCTCCTTTACTATTTTATGTAAGTAGTAAATGATACCTGCAACAGCTATTATCCTGAAAACGGACAAAAACAATTTTCCGATAGCCTCTATACCAAAGGCCATACCATTATTTTCTACAAAATAAATCTTAAACCAGCTTGTAACATTGATTACATCATATAATCCCATATGAGTTTTTACCCAAATCTTTGAAATCTGATCGACGAGAAGAATCAGAACTATCACTGCAATGGCTAATAACCCCTTTTTTGTAGAATCTTTCATTTTATTATTATGGACACACACAAAAAATTTCTGGACAGAAAGTACTTCCCTATCCAAAAACTTTATGTGTTGAATTTAAAACTCATTTAGTTGTTTCTTATCTTTTTCCGCTTTGTTTCGCCTCTATACTAAGAGTGGCATGAGGTACAGCTCTTAAACGCTCTTTAGGAATAAGTTTTCCAGTTTCTCTGCAAATCCCATATGTTTTGTTCTCAATTCGCACCAGAGCAGCCTGAAGATTTTGAATAAACTTCATTTGACGTTGAGCCAGTCTGCCTGCTTCCTCTTTTGAGAGTGTTGAAGCACCTTCTTCAAGAACCTTATATGTCGGAGATGTATCTATTGTGTCATTCCCGTCAGCATTAGTTACAGCAGCACGATAGTTTTCATATTCTTGTTTTGCTATTTCTAATTTGTCATTAATGATGCTACGGAATTCTTCTAGTTCTACATCTGAGTATCTCGTCTTTTCACTCATAACAGTATGTTTTTATTTGTTATTCATTAATTTATTATCATCTAAGCATTAAATATCAATCATAACACCTAATTGGATGTAATGTTTATTTTTACAAAGATAACAAATTTAGTTATTATTAAATCTTACTGATGTTTAAAGTAATTTTTTCCTCATCAATATCTATTTCGTTTTCGAATACTCCATATTCAATCGTTATTGAGTCTGCAAGAACTTGATTTGAAATGTATTGACTAAACTCTGTAATTGCCTCATTGAACAACTCGTTTGACGAGACCTTAATATTTATTCTATCAGTAATTTCAAAGTCTTTGGACTTTCGTAAATTTTGAATTCTGTTTACCATCTCTCTGGCAATTCCCTCTTTTCTGAGAGTCTCAGTGATTGTTATGTCTAATGCAATGGTCACTCTTCCTTCATTTCCAACTAGCCATCCTGGGATATCATCAGATATAATTTCAACATCAGTACTTTCTATTATGAAGCTCTGTCCATCAATGTCTAACTCTATTCTTCCTTCTTTTTCTAAGCTATTAATCTCAGATTGACTCATTTCCTGGATTCTTAAAGATAGCTGTTTCATGAATTTGCCATATTTAGGACCAAGCTTCTTGAAGTCTGGCTTAATTTTCTTTACAAGCATATCATTAGCCGAATCAACGAACTCAATATTCTTAACGTTTACTTCGCTAAGTATTAAATCTTTTACAGCTTCAATATTTAATCTATCGTTTTCGTTAACCACCGGTAGCATAATCTTGGAGAGTGGCTGACGTACTTTAAGATTTACTTTTCTTCTTAATGATAGAACAATTGACGAGGCAGTTTGTGCCAGATACATTTGTTCCTCTAATGTAGAATTCAATACTGATTTGTCCACTGTGGGGAAGTCAGCCAAATGAACTGATTCAAACCTATTGTCATCAGTTGCTTTTGTGAGATCTAAATATAACTTGTCTGCATAAAATGGAGCTATTGGTGCCATTAGTTGTGATATCGTAACCAAGCACTGATACAATGTTTGATAAGCCGATAACTTGTCGTCATTCATCTCGCCGCCCCAGAATCTCTTTCTATTTAATCTGACATACCAGTTGCTTAAGTTGTCATTCACAAATTCGTTTATTGCGCGTCCTGCTCTTGTTGGCTCGTAGTTGTTATAATCTTCGTCAACTTTTTTCACCAATGAGTTAAGAAGTGATAGTATCCACCTATCTATTTCTGGCCTTTTATCAATATCTATTTGAGGATACTGATTGTGGAAGTTGTCCACATTAGCGTAAAGTGCAAAGAATGAGTATGTATTATATAATGTTCCAAAGAACTTACGTCGTGCTTCTTCCACACCTTCTATATCAAACTTCAGATTATCCCATGGCGATGCATTAGTAACCATGTACCATCGTAAAGGGTCGGAGCCAAATTTGTCGATGGTTTCGAATGGATCTACAGCATTACCAAGACGTTTAGACATTTTGTTTCCATTCTTATCTAGCACCAAACCGTTAGATATAACGTTCTTAAATGCAACGCTATCTTTTATCATTGTACTGATTGCATGCAGTGTGAAGAACCAACCTCTAGTTTGGTCAACACCTTCTGCAATGAAATCTGCTGGATATATCTTAGAAAATTCATCTTCATTCAAATGTGGGTAAAATACCTGGGCAAATGGCATAGCACCACTATCGAACCAAACGTCAATTAAGTCCAGTTCGCGATTCATAGGCTTGCCGTTATCAGATATCAAAATAATATTATCGACATATGGGCGATGCAAGTCTATTTTGTCATAATCAATTTCATGCATATTGTTGATGTCAAACTCTTTCCAGGGAGATTCAGACATAATGCCTGCATCAATTGATTTCTTTATTTCTTCCACTAATTCCTTTACAGAACCTACACACTTTTCTTCCTGTCCATCTTCGGTCCTCCATATAGGAAGTGGGGTTCCCCAATATCTGCTACGGCTTAGATTCCAATCTTGTAGATTCTCCAGCCACTTGCCAAAGCGGCCAGTACCTGTTGATTGTGGTTTCCAGTTGATGGTGTCATTTAGCTCAATCATTCTATCTTTATATGCAGTGGTGCGAATAAACCAACTATCAAGAGGATAGTAAAGTACGGGCTTGTCTGTACGCCAGCAATGAGGATAACTATGTAGATATCTTTCAATACGGAATGCTTTGTTTTCTAGTTTTAGTGCAACAGACAAATCCACGTCAAGAGTAGGATCTTCTGACGTAAGTGATTCGTCATATTCATTCTTCACATATCTGCCAGCATATTCCTTGTAAAGCTCTACATTGATATTATTTTTTACATACTCTGGATCGATATCTTCTATTTTAAAGAACTTACCAGTCATATCAACCATAGGTCTCACATTGCCGTCTTTGTCAATAAGTGTGAGCCCTAACACTCCATTTTCCTTACCTACTTTGGCATCATCAGCACCAAATGTTGGAGCAATATGCACTATCCCTGTACCATCTTCTGTGGTTACAAAATCACCAGTTACCACTTTATGGGCTTCCTCTGTTACTTTAAACCAAGGGAACAATTGCTCATAATTGATGCCAACAAGTTCAGAGCCCTTCCACGTTTTGTCTAGAACTCGGAAAGGTATATTCTTGTCTCCTTCTTTATAATCTTCAAGCTTTAGTTCTGTATTTTTACTAGAAAAGAATGATGTCAGCAAATTCTTTGCCAATATCACTGTCATTGGTTTGCTAGTGTATTGATTGAAAGTTTGTACAGCCATGTACTCAACATTAGGACCAACCGCCAATAGCATATTTGATGGAAGTGTCCAAGGAGTAGTGGTCCAAGCTAAGAAGAATGGTTCTCCAAATTTAGTCCAATCATCAATCGGGTTCTTGATTTTAAATTGAGCTACACATGAAGTGTCTCTCACGTCACGATAGCATCCTGGTTGATTAAGTTCGTGAGTACTTAGACCTGTTCCAGCAGCTGGTGAGTAAGGTTGAATAGTATATCCTTTATAAAGATGTCCTTTATTGTATATTTCCTTTAGTAAGTACCATAAAGTTTCAATGTATCTATTGTCATAAGTAATATACGGGTCGTTCATATCTACCCAATATCCCATTATGCGAGTGAGTTCTTCCCACTCTTTGGTGTACCTCATTACCTCTTTTCGACAAGCATTATTATACTCCTCAACGGTTATCTTCTTGCCAATATCCTCCTTCGTGATTCCCAACGATTTTTCAACTCCTAGTTCCACAGGAAGGCCATGAGTGTCCCAACCAGCCTTGCGATTAACTAAGAACCCTTTCATCGTTTTGTAACGACAAAAGATGTCTTTAATAGAGCGTGCAATAACGTGGTGGATACCTGGCATTCCATTTGCTGAAGGAGGTCCCTCATAAAATACAAACTCAGGATGTCCTTTGCGCACTTCCAAACTCTTGTTAAATAAATCATACTCGTCCCATCTTTCCAACATTTCTTTGTTGATTTCAGATAGGTTCAGTTGGTTGTATTCGGTGAATATTTTGCTCATTGTCAATATATTTATACTCTTCAAAAAAATGATTGCAAAGTTAGTAAAAAAATAAGAAATCTCAATCGAATTTATTGAGTAACTGATAATACAAGGATTTGCTTTATCTTACATTATTAGAACTTTACAAAACGAACAAGGGTCTGGCATAAGTCAGACCCTTGATATATGTATAATAATTAAAGATCTTACTCTTTGTCCCTGCTATAGTTGGGGGCTTCGCGTGTTATCATTACACCATGTGGGTGGTTTTCAACGAATCCTGCAGCAGTGATACGTGTGAACTTAGCTTCGTGAAGTTTTTCTATACGATGAGCTCCGCAATATCCCATTCCTGCACGTAGACCTCCTACCATTTGATAAATAACCTCTTGCAATGTTCCTTTATATGGTACTCTTGCTTCAATTCCTTCTGGAACTAATTTTTTGATATCATCTTCAACATCCTGAAAATATCTGTCTTTTGATCCTTTTTCCATAGCTGCAAGTGAACCCATACCACGATATGTTTTGAATTTACGTCCACTATATATAATAGTTTCACCGGGAGATTCTTCTGTTCCTGCAAGTAATGATCCCATCATTACTGAAGATCCACCTGCTGCTAGTGCTTTAACTATGTCTCCCGAATAACGTAAGCCTCCATCTGCAATAATTGGAACGCCTGTGCCCTTCAATGCTTCATACACATCATTAATTGCAGATATTTGTGGAACTCCCACTCCAGCAATTACACGAGTTGTGCAAATAGATCCAGGACCAATACCCACCTTAACTGCGTCAGCACCAGCTTCAACCAAGAACTTTGCAGCTTCGCCGGTTGCAATATTGCCTACTACTACGTCAATGTGAGGAAACTTTTCCTTTATAGTCCTAAGCATAACTGCTACTCCTTTAGAGTGTCCGTGAGCTGTGTCAATAATCAATGCATCTACCCCTGCTTCAACCAATGCAGTAGCTCTTTCTACTGAATCAGCAGTCACGCCTATTGCTGCTGCAACACGTAAACGACCTTGTTCGTCCTTTGATGCAAAAGGTTTGTCCTTTGCTTTAGTAATATCTTTATATGTGATAAGTCCTACTAGCTTATAATTAGCATCAACTACGGGTAGTTTTTCAATTTTATGAGCTTGCAGTATTTCAGATGCTTCTTCAAGGTCTGTTGATTCCTGATTTGTAGTGATGAGGTTTTCTTTTGTCATTACGTCTTCAATAGCTTTGTTCATATTTTTCTCAAAGCGTAGATCACGGTTTGTTACGATACCTACCAAAGTGTTATCTTCTCTAACTACAGGAATTCCTCCAATTTTGTATTCTGCCATCATAGCCAAAGCGTCTGCAACAGTTTTGTATGGTTGGATACTAATAGGGTTTACAATCATTCCATTCTCAGAACGCTTAACAATTTGCACTTGTTTAGCCTGTTCCTCAATGGTCATATTCTTGTGTATTACACCAATTCCACCTTCACGAGCAATAGCAATAGCCATAGTAGTTTCGGTAACAGTGTCCATTGCTGCCGATACCATGGGTATATTTAGTTTGATGTTTCTTGTAAAGTTGGTGGATAATTCAACGTCGCGGGGAAGAACTTCAGAGTATCCAGGGACTAAAAGGAGGTCGTCAAATGTCAACCCTTCCATTGTGATTCTGTTTGCAATAAATGACATAGCTGATATGTTTTAAAAATTTTATTGCATGCAAAAGTAATTATTATAATTGAATGTGATATAATTGTCGTGTTAAAAAACTGTTATAGTGCTTTTTTTACTATCTAATTGATATAAATATAGAAATAATTGATATTATATTGAAGTTGATTAATTCTATTGTTAACGTTATGGGCAGTATCTTTGCAGTATAAATTTTTATAACAACACAAAATTAAAATAACATTATGTCAGTATTAGTAGGAAAAAAGGCACCGGTATTTAATGCTCCGGTTGTTCTTAATGGAATTGAAATCGCTGAAAATTTTTCGTTACAACAATATTTAGGAAAGAAATATGTAGTTTTCTTTTTCTACCCCGCAGATTTTACATTCGTATGCCCAACAGAGTTAATTGCTTTTCAAGACAAAATTAAAGAGTTTGAGTCAAGAGACACTGCAGTTGTGGCTTGCTCAACTGACTCTGCTTTCTCTCACTGGAAGTGGTTGAATACTCACCAAAACGATGGTGGCATCCAAGGCGTAGCATATCCTATTGTTGCCGATCAGGCAATGACAATTTCTATGGATTATGATGTGTTAGCAGGTGAGTATGAGTACAACGATGAAGGAGCTCTTTTCTTTAATGGCACACCTCAAGCATATAGAGGTTTGTTCTTGATTGATAAAGAAGGTGTGGTTCGTCATCAGGTTGTAAACGATATGCCATTAGGCCGTAGCATTGAAGAGGCTCTTAGAGTTATCGATGCCCTTCAATTTACAGAAGAGAATGGCGAAGTTTGTCCCGCAAACTGGAGCAAAGGAAAGAAAGGACTAACTGCTACTCAAGAGGGTATATCATCATATCTTTCTGAGGACAAGTAGATACTAAAAAATATCCCAAAACTTTAATTCAAGCATCATCCCTATTATCATAGTTGTGGGATGATGCTTTTTTTGTGCCTGTTTAAACTTAGATTCAGTATTATATAATAATATAGACCTTAAGTATTATCTAAAACCACTGCTACTATATATTTCATTCTAACAGCCTTACCTATCTGAAACATTTATATCATACATATGTAAAACAATCATTTGGGAGTAATAAATTAAATAATATATGATTAAAGTTTATACTAGATTCTTATCGTATAGGCCTTATACGGTATAAATCTACATGTG
>CAYFTB010000104.1:0-8585 GCA_964345875.1 uncultured Proteiniphilum sp. | reverse complement strand
TTATTAAATGACATCACTATAAAATTCGCAAATTGTTTGCAAATAAAACATTTGCTCTGATTTTTGTAAAATAAACATAAAGGATACTCCCACCTTGAAAAAGCGGGAACATCCTACATAAGTGTAATATAAAATTTCTACATTCTATCGGGCACCTCAATTCCAAACAACTTCATGCCACGTTTAATAATCAAGGCAGTGTTTTTTGAAAGAGAAAGACGGAACGATTGTTTCTTCTTATTTTCCTCACGAATGATTTGGAACTCGTGATAAAACTGGTTGTACTCTTTTACTAGGTCGTAAACATAATTACCTATAAGAGACACATTATACTCAGCAGCAGCCTGTTTGATTACCGAACCAAATTCTGCAAGCATTTGAACTAAGCCTTCCTCCTTTTCAGATATATCAACAGATGTGTCCAGTTTGCTGTCAACATCAATACCTTGCTCAGCTGCACGTCGTAGGATAGATTGAATACGTGCATGGGTATATTGAATGAAAGGACCCGTATTACCATTAAAGTCTATAGATTCAGCAGGATTGAAAGTCATATTCTTTTTTGGGTCAACCTTCAAAATAAAATATTTAAGAGCTCCATGTCCCACCATCTTGGCTATCTCATGAGCTTCTTCATCAGACACACCTTCAAGCTTACCAAGCTCTCTCGATGTAGTTAAAGCTGTATCAACCATTTCAGCCATCAAATCATCAGCATCTACAACAGTGCCCTCGCGAGACTTCATCTTGCCATGAGGCAACTCTACCATGCCATATGAAAAGTGAACTAATCCTTTTCCAAAGTCATAGCCCAATATATCCAACAAGTTTGACAACACTTGGAAGTGATGATTTTGCTCATTTCCCACCACATATATCATTGTGTTGATAGCATAATCATCAAATCGCATTTTGGCAGTACCAATATCCTGGGTCATATACACAGAAGTACCATCACTACGAAGCAATAACTTATCATCTAGATTGACAGACGACAAGTCAGCCCAAATTGACCCATCCTCTTTTTTGTAGAACAACCCTTTATCCAATCCCTTGAGCACTTCATCACGACCTGCAATATAGGTATCCGATTCGTAATATATCTTATCGAAAGTAACACCCATTTCATCGTATGTCTCGTCAAAACCAGCGTAAACCCAGCTATTCATTTTCTTCCAAAGCTCAACCGTAGCCTCATCGCCAGCCTCCCAATTGCGTAGCATCTCGCGAGCCTCTGCCATCAGCGTAGATTGACTTTCAGCCTCTTCAGAGGAAAGATTATGACTATCTTGCAATAGCTTTTGTTCCTCTTTGTATTTCTTATCAAACAACACATAGAAATCACCAATCAGATGGTCACCTTTCTTACCAGTTGACTCAGGTGTAGCACCCTCACCCCATTTTTTCCATGCAAGCATAGATTTACAAATATGAATACCTCTATCGTTAACGATATTGGTTTTAACCACCTGTTTGCCATTAGCCTTTAGCACCTCGCTAAGCGAGTGACCTAGCAATATGTTTCTAACATGACCCAAGTGCAATGGCTTGTTGGTATTAGGAGATGAATACTCCACCATAAACAAAGGAGCATCTTCATTTATAGGCTCAAAACCATATTCCGGATCAGCATCAATATGTTGCAACATATCCACCCAAATTGATGATGCAACAGACATATTCAGGAAACCCTTAATAACATTAAAATCAACCACTGTTTCAGGATTATTTTTAGCTAAGAACTCACCAATATCTTGCGAAGTTTGCTCAGGGTTCTTTCTAGATATCTTCAACAAAGGGAAAGTAACCAAGGTATAATGACCCTTAAAGTCCTTTTTTGTTTTCTGAAGAGTGATTTGAGAAGCATCAATGTCTGCACCATAAAGTTCTTTTATAGCCTTAATTATAGCATCTTGAAGTATATTTTCGATTCTCATATATGTCTAATCTTTTTTCTTATAAAATATTGAAATAGAGTGCAAAGGTAATTATTTTTTGCCAATTACTAGTCTAAGAAGTACGATAACCCTATATGCAAGGATGCAAAAGGAATAATATAAAGACTAATTCTGCATTCTCTTAATAATACTATACGACTCGATAATCCCAAGTTCTCCAGCTTTCCGCAAGTCATCTACACCATTCACCTTATCTCCAATTGACAATCTAGCAATAGCACGATTAAAATATGCCTCAGCAAATTGCGGCTCTAATTTTATAGCATCTGTGTATATTTCTATTGCTGCTCTAAAGTCCTTTTCGTTATAAAAAATTTCGCCCATATTAAAATAAGCAAATATGAAATCTGGATCAAGTTCTATAACTTTCTCATATAATTTCATTGCCGCATCATTTCTGAGAGATTTTGTAGAGATATCTTGAAGCTTAAGATTTGTCTTTCGGGGCAAACCTGTTATAGGGTCAATTGTTGTAACACTTGTCAATTCTTCATCCTCTTTGCTATTTTCAACTATTGATAATGGATTTAGCTCCAACTGTTTCGACAAAATGACAGCTTTCACAAAGTAAGCCTGAGACATACCTTCATTAAGTTGTATTGCCTTATCTATATCCACAATTGCACTTTCAAAATCCTGCACAAGCATAAAGTCAATGGCACGTCCAAAGTATAAATTTGCATCATTAGGATTTCTATCCATAAGCATAGAGTAATTATCTATTGACCGGAAATGCGTTTGTACCTGAAGTTCGTTTAGCGGAGCCTCATTGTTTACAGCTTTTAGCTTCCAATCTAATTTCAACTGGTGATTAGCTCTATCAAGAGACTCAGAGAAATATACTGGCCTACTAATATCAAAACCTTTGTCATAATATGTCAACACAAACTTAGGTTCTAATGCAATTTTAGCGTTAAGGTCTTGAACTCTACCCCTCGACTCACTTTGATATTTGCTTTTCTCTTTTTCCTGAGACTGACTATCTGCAACTACCAGCAGATTAAATTTATCTAGGTCATCATCTGTTTCTTCACGAGTCTCTTTCACGTCTGCTTTGTCTTCTTTCTTATTATCGTCTAGATTAGAAACAGCCTTTTGCTTGGCCCTAGCCTCTTCACGTCTAGCAATATTATAATCCTCCTCTGCACTTTTCAAATCGTTTAGCTGTCTTTTCAATTCAGACCGCATATAATATCCTGAAAAGAAGTCAGGATGGCGCTCTAATACAAAATCAAGATCACTAATTGCACCAATATTATCTCCTATTTCGGCATTAAGCATTGCACGATTAATATAAGCCATATCATTCTCAGGCTCTATTTCAATCACCTTATCAAAGTCCTCAATTGCATTATTATTATCGGCAACTTGTGCACGCAACAAACCTCTATTAAATCGTGCTATAATATTGTTTTTGTCCGTATCAATAACTCTATCATAATCACCCATTGCACCACGCAAGTCATTGAGATTATATTTTATCAAACCTCTGTTTATATAATTACCTGTATAATATGGGTCTAGCTTTATAGCCTCATCCATATCAGAAAGAGCCTCATTGTATTTTTTCTGCTGAAGATAGAGCAACCCTCGTGCTGCAAACGAATGTGAAGTGTATGGATCTTTCTCGATAGCTATATTATAATCTGACAAAGCACTTACTGTGTCATTCTTCTCAAGACTTAGTTGTGCACGAGTCAGATATGCAGGAATATAATCAGGGTAACGTCTGATAAGAACTTCAAAAAACTTCTCAGCAGTGTCATACTCCTTCATTTCAATATTCACAATACCCATATTTATCAGAGTTAATCTGTCTTCGGGCATAAATTCTAAACTTCGTTGATAGTCCGTAGCAGCCAATTCAAACTTGTCCTGATTTTGACGAGCAGCTCCCCTCAATTGATAAGCTGCTGTATAATAAGGATTTCTATCAATACACTTATCAGCATCCTCCTCAGCCCCCTTAAAATCTTCAAGCATAAACTTAGCCATTGACCTAAAATAATAAGGCTCAGCCAAATGTGGTTTTGCTGAGATAACTTGATTGAAATATTGAATTGCAACTACATAATCCTCAAAATACATCGCATTCCTACCAATAATCATCACTCTATTGGTATTTACCTGCGAGATAGCAGAAAATGTTATAGTAAATAAATATAACGCTATTACAAATTTCTTCATTTATGTTGATTCTCTGTTTATTTCAGTTATCATCCTATGATTTACAAAGGTATATAAAGTTTAATTAATTAGACATTAGCTCTACCATGCGTTGCCCATTATCCTTCTCTGATATTATAACTTTAGTAATATCAACTGGCAAAATAGGTTCTACCAATTCAGGCCATTCTATAAAGCATATATTGTTACTATAGAAATAATCCTCGTATCCAAAATCAAAAGCTTCTTCCAACTTATTTATTCTATAAAAGTCAAAATGAAAAATCACACCAGCATCTTTTGATTTGTACTCATTGATTATTGCAAAGGTAGGACTAGTAATAGTTTCTTTCACCCCCAGCTCACTACAAATAGCCTTAATAAATGTAGTTTTGCCAACGCCCATTGGGCCATAAAAGGCGAACACTTTATTATCGCCCATTTGTTTCACAAAAAGCTTTGCAGCACTTTGTATATCTTCAAGTTTGTTTATTTCTATTTTCATATAATTCTAATTCATTATTTTAAATATGTATCTCTTAAAATTTATTTTGGAGATAAAGTTGCAAAAGGCACTATCATCTCTTCCATGGACACTCCTCCATGCTGATAAGTATCTTCATAGAACGAGACGAAATTATTGAAATTATTAGGATACGCAAAAAAGCTATCATTGAGTGCAAATATATATCTAGAACTCAAGTTGGGCGAAGGTAACCCCACCTGCTTTGGTTCTGTTATCTCGAATACCTTTTTAGTATCATATGTCATATTCCGACCCACTTTATAACGGGTATTTGTGTTCACACTCTTATCTGTAATCACTCTCAAAGGACTTTTTACACGAATTGTCCCATGATCGGTTGTAAGAATCACTTTGTATCCTTTGGCAGCTATCATTTTTAGCAAAGCAAATAAAGGAGAATGCTCAAACCACGCATTAGTAAGCGACCTATACGCAGCATCATTAGGCACAAGTTCCTGAAGCATTTTTTGTTCGCTTTTAGCATGCGAAAGTATGTCGATGAAATTAAAGACAATAATGTTCAAGTCGTTTTTTTCCAAAACGTTGAGGTCCGAAAGCAATCTATCGCCTTCGGCGTTGCTGTTTATTTTATGATAAGAAAATGTTTCATTTCTTGAACAATCCTCAAGTTGTGCTCTGAATAATTCATCTTCCGAAAGATTCTTACCCTCATCGCTACTCTCATCTTTCCATATTTGAGGGTATAGTTGAGAAATTTCAGACGGAAGTCTGCCCGCAAAAATTGAGTTTCTGGCATATTGAGTTGCCGTAGGCAATATGCTATAATAATAATCCTCTTTTATAGAAAAATAGCCTAACAAGTTCTTCTTAATCGATAACCATTGATCTAATCTAAAATTATCTACTAATATCACAAACGTTTTCCCACTCTTATCTATTTCTGGAAAAATCATTTTTTTAAAGACTTGATGACTCAACAAAGGACTATCATCATTATTATCATCAAACCACGAAATATAGTTGTCGCGAATATATTTTGAGAATTTTATATTAGCATCTTGTTTTTGCATCTGCAATATCTCGCTCATTGGATTTGAAGTGTCAGCAAATGTCATTTCCCACGACACCAAATCTCTGTATATTGACACCCATCCTTTTACACTACTACAGTTGCTTATCCTTTCTCCAAGTTCAGAGAACTCGCGACGATAGCTTTCGATACTTATCTCATTAATTATCTCTTTTCTATCGAGAACCTTTTTTATAGCAAGCAATATTTGATGCGGATTGACAGGCTTAATAAGATAATCGGCTATTTTTTCACCTATAGCTTTTTCCATAATACCCTCGTCTTCGCTTTTAGTAATCATTATAATGGGTATATCAGGAAATGATTTATTTATCTCGGTTAATGTCTGAAGTCCAGAGATTCCAGGCATATGTTCATCCAAAAAAACAATGTCAAATGACTGCTCAAAACACATATCAATGGCATCAAGTCCATTATTGACACCAACTACATTATACCCCTTTTCTTTTAGAAAAAGAATATATGGTTTTAGCAAATCTATCTCATCATCAGCCCACAATATGTTAGCTTTTATTATTTCAGAAGACATAATTATTTTGAGTAGGTAAATCAAAGCAAAACTATGAAATTATTGCCTATTACACAATCATTTCTGATAATTCTTATACTTACCATATTCATATAAGTCCAGCTGTATGTAAACCAAATTCCCATCAATTACTTATTTATGAACATCATGTTAGAATAACATCTACATAAATGGTGAGTTCTGCACATAAAATTTTAATAAAATATCTCCAAATGGTTCGTCCAGCACATAACGGCAGAATAAAATCACTTGTAGAGGTGATTCCGTGATGCAACGGAGGGTTTTTAAGTGCTACTTCATGACCATATTTACATATTTTACATATGTTTTTGAGCGAATATGTTATCCATTGTTAAACAACGGTATGTCGCCAAATATTTTTGTAAAAAAATGATGCAACGGAGGCATGAAATGATGAGTTTTTGTGTCGCCGTCACGTGACGGCAGAATAAAAACTCTTGTAGAGGTGTTTCCGTGATGTAATTTTCGGATTAACATTTACATACTTTAACTCATATCACACATTTTAATAAGAAAATGAAGCAAACTTATCTTAACTGGACTATTTAGCGTCACAAAACCGGTTGAGTTTTTCAAAACATTGTATCATCAAACCACTTCTTCAAGTGATTTTAGACATCCAGCACATCACGGCACCATTAACATTTGAGTTTTAACATTTACAAATTGACGATAATACCCGAATTATCAGATATTTGTATTTATCTATACTTTCACAACTAGCAAATGTTAATTATTTAACAATCAAAATAATAGACAATACCTAATTTATCCTAATCTCATATTATAATGAATCCATTTGATTTAGACACAACAATGTTAATGATTGTAAAATAAGCTGCGTTTTGAAATAACCGCTACAGAATTGTCGCACTAAATTCAGATTAGATTTAAACTATTATCATTTTCGAATGTTCATCATGATGGAAAGTAAACATAACATATATTAAAACAAAATTAGAATGAAATCAATCGCAATAATATACGGCTCGAGCACGGAGAACACCAAAAACGCAGCCGATACAATTGCCGAAAAACTATCGGAGTTTTCACCAACTATTATTGATGTGTATGATGGAGAGGAAGAAGCTTTTCTTTCGCACGACATCCTTATCTTGGGAGTTTCAACTTGGGGAGTAAAAGATCTGCAAGACGATTGGGCAGATTTCTTCAACAGATTTGTTAAGCTTGACCTATCTGGAAAGACAATTGCACTTTTTGGACTGGGCGATGCCTTTATTTATCCCGACTCGTTTGTGGATGCAATGGGCATTTTGTATGAAGCTATTGCAGAACAAGATTGTAAAATAATAGGAAAAGTGGCTAACGAGGGTTATCAATACGACTACTCGCGAGCTTTAGTTGACGGAATATTCGTTGGATTACCACTTGATGAAGACAACGAGCACGACCTATCAGAAGAAAGAATAGAAAAGTGGGTTGAGCAGTTGAAATCTGAATTTTAAATATCACAGGCTATTTCGCAACCCTATCTCTAAAACTGAGATGGGGTTGTTCAATATATACACATACCCCAACTATATAAATTGAATTTTCTAGCACACATATATCTTTCGGGTGATAATCACAAACTTCAGCTAGGAAACTTTTTTGGCGACTTTGTGAAAGGGCGGGCCTATGAGGATTACCCCGAGCCATTCAAAACAGGCATCATGATGCACCGAGAGATTGACACCTTTACAGACAATCATCCTGTCTTTGGCGAAACGGTTGACATCCTTCGTCCCACCTTTGGCAGATATTCAGGCATCATGGCTGATATATATTATGACTATTGTCTTGCCACCGACTTCGAAAAATATAGCCCTCACAAGACTCTAGACACCCTTGCTCGTGAGTTTTATATAGCAAGTATTGTTAACTACCGCAACCTACCCGAAAGAGTAAAAAGCTTTATATTTCATTTTATTTCCACTAATAGACTCAAAAAATATAGCACAATGGAGGGTCTTGAGGACTCTCTCATGATAATGTCAGTAAAGAAGACTAGTGCCATCAACCCCAAGTTAAGTATTGAATTTCTTAAAGAGAACGAGTCTATAATCAGGCACAAGTTTAATGCTTTTATGCCCGAAGTGATTAAATTTGCGGAGAAGTATATTGTTGAGAATGTAGCTATTACTTCTTGAAGAGGGGTTAATCGGGAATTGTTGAATCGCGGATGTCATGCTGAACCCATAAGTGAAGCATCTCTTAAACCATTGCTGTGGGTTGTGTATCTGTCATATCGACGTAAGGAGATATCTGTTTCAAGCGATGAAGCGTTTAACCGATGAATCGTCTGTACAGCTAGCCTTCTAATCCCCTAATCTC
>CAYFTB010000103.1:0-8779 GCA_964345875.1 uncultured Proteiniphilum sp. | reverse complement strand
GCAACTGTATGATTGTCAGTTACGTTTTTATTTTTATGTGGTACCACCAGTACTAATATTTTGCAACACAATATCTTTCATAAATACCTGATCCATAAACCTCTGACAATCAAACACATTCAGCCTCAACATATTACAAAACTACACAGTGTTGAAAATTGTTGATAACATTTTCATTTATTTGCATATATGTGGTGCAAATGTGGTGCAAATTTCGTATATTTGTATAAACAAACACATCAAAAACACAAATACTATGGCTACTGTAAATGCATTTATCCGAGTTTCAACAAAAAGAAGCAACAAAGTAAATGTTAGATTTAGGCTTCGTGACGGTCGAAATGTTCAGCTTTTTCACAAAAGCGAAATAACGGTTCATAGTTCCGATTGGGATTCTAAAACCCAAGCAATTAAAGCTAAAATAATCTTTGATGCCAAAGAGAGAGCAGAATTCAATGAAAGTATTAACAATAGAAAAATACTAATTCTGAAACTATACACAGCTGAGCAGATAAAAGAATCACTTACTTCAGATTGGCTTGATGAATCCATTGACAGGATTTTAAATCCAAAAAAATACTACATACCAGAACCAGTCATTGAACCAATAAAAGTAATTCAATATCTTGATCAATTTGTTGCAAGTGCCCATTTACGAAAAGACAAATCAACCGGAAGGCTATTATCACCAAACACAAAAAAGCAATATGTTACAACAACCAATCATATGAAAGCATTTGCGAGCATAAACAAAAAAAATGATTTCCTATTTGAAGAAATAAATCAAAAATTCTACAACAAATTTGTTGAATATTTACAAAATGAAATCCCCTCTTTAGATGAAAAAGGAAAACCAATACTAAATGACGATGGAACACCCAAATTAGATAAAATCAGCTTCACACAAAACTCTGTTGGCAAATACATCAGAGCATTAAAAGTGATGTTAAACGAAGCTGAAAAAGAAGGCATCAACACAAGCACAGAATACAACGACTTTCACGTTTTTAGTGAAGAAGTTGACAACATATATCTTGATGAACACGAATTGACCAAAATCAAGGAAGTAGATTTATCAAGTTCACCATCATTAGATAAAGTTCGAGATTGGTTTTTATTACTCTCTTGGACCGGCTGTAGATTTAGCGATTTAGAAAAAATAAGCAAATCCGATATAAAAGACGGCTTTATCTCTTTTCGACAACAGAAAACAAACACTAAAGTTACAATACCACTTCATCCAGTAGTATTAGAGATTTTAGAAAAATACGATTATCAGATGCCAGAAGTTATTTCAAATCAGAAGTTCAATGAGTACATAAAACAAGTTGGCAAACTTGCAGAAATCAACGACAACGAAGTAATCACTAAGACTGTAGGCGGAGTACTCACAACCAACTCCAAGCCCAAATATGACCTTATTTCAAGCCATACAGGACGTAGAAGCTTTTGTACAAATATGTACAAACGTGGATTACCAACATTGATGATTATGAGCATATCAGGCCATAAAACCGAAAAATCCTTTCTCAAATACATCAAAGTAAGACAAGAAGAACACGCTGAAATGATGAAAAGAGAATGGTCCAAAATATACATATAAATTCTAAATAATTAAAAGATACTGAGATGATAAATTACAAACAAATTGTTCTCAATGCTTACATTGACAACAAAGAACAAAAAACATCATTCAAATCTTATTTCAAAAGAGAAGCAAAGTTAGCAGAGAAAGATAGCTTTATTGAAAACAATGATTTTTTCAATGGGTGCTTAAATGTAATTTCAAAGTACAAAACTCAAATACGATACTTGTATCAATCAAGAGTAACAGAAAACGATTGGGTAGTTGAAAGCATTAAGATGGGACGAGGGATGATAATTGATGGAGAAGAAATTACAGACATTAAAAACGAACGTCTTCAATATCACTTAAAAAAAATTGAAGATGATAAAAATTATATTATCAAGAGAGGATACAAGAACAACACAGATTTCCCTTGCTTTCTATCAGCAACAGGAGAAATTACGGATGAAATATCTTCAGCACAAGTAGAACTCTATTGGGATGAAATAATATTGATTAAAGAAAACATATTACAAGCGCAAAACGAATTATCAAATGATATTAAAGAATATACGAATAAAAAGCATAAAGAAATAATACCATTTAAGGACTATTTTCTTATCCAAGATGAAGAAAAAATTCTAAATATAATAAACATTATAAAAACGAATTTAATAACTGCAAAATCATCTATCTTATCAATTGCTCTATTCACTGCTATTTTACAGGAAAAAAATTACATAACTAAAGATTTAAACAAATCACAGTATCACAAATCTGCTGCTCAAGAGTTTGGGAAAAAAGTAGGACTAAGAAATAAATTTAATGAATACCTCAATGAAATAACAACTGGACACTATGACAATGAATTAAAAAACATAAGAAACCTCATTCCATAAATTAAAAAATAAAATATTAGACTTGCAAGAATAAGGTGTTTGGTATACTCAAACACCTTATTTTACTAAATAATCTCTTTTACAAGAATAATGCTGACGTGGACAAAATAGGACAAAATAGGACAGTCCTTTTTTGTCCTTTCGTGTTTTTAAACCCTTGTGTATTTTTGCAATGTTCATTTCAATTCAAAGTCACCGTAAAACTTTGAAAAGAGTTGAACACTATTGCAAAGGACTGTTTACGGCTAACCCAATGCAATAAATCTTAAAAATATAATAATTATGATACCAATTAAAGATTTATTAGAAAATGGTAATATCACAATCGCAGTGTCAATAAAAGATTTGAAAGAATTTGCTAAAGAACTTATCGAGACAACAAAACAAGAACTACAACAGCAAATCACAGACAACAACACCGAAACCTATTTAAGCCCAATTCAAGTTTCCAAAATGTTAGATGTGGACCGCTCAACTCTTTGGCGCTGGGACAAAAAAAACTATTTATCACCTGTCGAAGTAGGTGGTAAAAGAAGATATTTATTAAGTGAAATTAATGCTTTATTAAAAGGGAAAAAATAATATGATACACTACGATGACTTTTTCAAAGAACAGTACGAGCGCATTCTACGTAAACTTGATAAAATCGCAAGCGATTTCATCTACGCTCGTCAACTTCCCGATGAAGTATTTATGGACAACCCCAAATTTATGGAGCTTATGGGAATTAGCCAAAAAACCGCTCAAAATTGGAGAGACAATGGGATAATTAGTTATTCACAAATAGGTAACAAAATCTATTACAGAGTAGCTGATATTAAAGAATTATTAGACAATCACCGCATTAAAGCCGATAGAAAGGAACAAACAAATGAATAACAAAGAGAAACCCCTTCCGAACGTACCAAATCCAGAAAGGGTTATATTAAACGAACAATACAAAGATAAAAACATAACTTCTTTGTTGAAAGATGAATTAGAAGCTAAAACAAAGCAAACAGACGAAATTCAAATTCCTTTCCCTATCAAATCTTTGCCAGAGCCTTTACTCTCATTTGTCAAGGAAGTTACAGAAGTCTATTCTGTTCCACCTGAGTTTCCAGCTTGTGCTGTACTTGGAGCCATAAGCGCTTCTATTCAAAAGAAAATTCATCTTCATAATGGAAAGTATATAAACTTTCCACAATTATGGTTGATGTTGGTTGCACCACCAGGAGTAGGTAAATCAGAACCGCTGAATCTCGCTTTCAAAAAACTCTCTGAAATTGACAAATCAAGTTATGATTTCTATATTCAAGAAATGGAACAATGGAAATCCGACTGCGTAACAGCAAGAAAAGAAAAAACTCCTGAACCAGAAAAGCCAACTTACAGACAGCATTTGATAAACGATTTTACACCTGAAAGTTTGTTTAGTACAATGTTTCAAAATGAGAACTCAATCACATTATTTCGCGATGAATTATCAGGTTGGTTTTCTGATTTTGGCAGATATAATAAGAGTGGAGAAGTCGGACATTATCTTTCTATGTTCAACAACTCTGATTTGAAGATTAATCGCAAAACGCAAGAGCCATTGTTGTTACACAATCCATTTATTACAGTCGTTGGATCAATCCAACCAGAAGTACTAACTTCAATTCTGAAAAATCAAAGTTTAATCGAAAATGGGTTTGCAAGTCGATTTCTATTCGCATATCCAAAGGACATTAAAAAACCATATTATTCAGACAAGCAGATTAATCAAGAAGTAATCAACAGTTACGATAAATTAATTGAACATTTGAAAAAATTGCCTCTTATCGAACTACCTGTTGAGTTATCCATTGAAGCCAAAAGGCTGTATGTTGATTTCGTAAATAGTCTTACCGACAAATCCAACAGTACCGAAAAAAACTACATCAAATCTATTTATGCTAAAATGGAAATACACTTACTTCGTATTGTTTTGATACTTCATATTGTAGAAGGAGTATATGATGAAGAACTTTGGATGAAATTCAAAGTTCAAGCAAACACGATGCAAAACGCTATTAATATTGTCAAATACTTTATCAGCACATCTATTTTGCTTTACGAACAAAACCATATCTCAAACTTCAACATTTCGGATGCTATCCGTTTGATTGAAAATGAAAAAGGAATTGTGAATAAACAAGCATTTGCAGACGCCATTGGAGTATCACGACAATATATCTCAAAGATTTGCAATCAATAATCCAAGTTGCGTGGTTGCGGTGCATTTTTCTCGTAATGCCGATAAACAGGCGCTTACAGCAATTTCGCACCGCAACCCCGCAACCTTATTCACTCACGTACAGCATTCACTTAATTCGATATTTAACGCATAATTCACATAAAGATGAGACCATATCTACAAAAATACAAAGGACCTTCAACAAGACATACTTGTCCAAACTGCGGTGCAAAAAAACGTTTTACACTTTACCTTGATGGCAATACTCACCAGCCAATACATTCCACCGTTGGCATTTGCGACAGAATAAACAGTTGTGGATATCACTATCCACCAAAATTGTATTTCGCTGATAATCCAAACAAGAGCAATCAGAACTATACGACTTACAAACCATACAATCCACCCGATATTGAAACATCAATCAATTACATTCCAGCAAGCTATGTAAACAAAAGCAAATCGAATGAAAGCAATTTCATTGATTTTCTTAAAACTAAATTTGAAATCTATTCTATTCAAAAGGCTACAAACGAGTATCTCTTAGGAGCAACCAAAAACAGAGAAATTATTTATTGGCAAATTGACATAACAGGTAAAATCCGAACAGGCAAAATTATGCAATACAATCCCAACACAGGTAAGCGTATTCACAACCAATCAGGAACTATAAATTGGGTACATAATAAACTCAAAAAACAAGGTACTATTTCTCAAAACTTTAACTTGGCACAATGCCTCTTTGGCGAACATCTTCTAAAAAAACACCCAGACAAACAAGTTGCCATAGTAGAAGGAGAAAAAACAGCAGTTATAGCTTCCATTGTTTTACCTGACTACATTTGGTTAGCTACAGGAGCACTCAATGGCTTATCCTTGGACAAATGTTTTGTTCTGAACAATCGAAACGTAACACTCTTTCCCGATTTAGGAAAAGCACACGAAATTTGGACACAGAAAGCCTATGAGATTTCTAAATTTATCAATTGGAATATGAAAGTATCTGATTTATTGGTAAATATGGCTTCTGAATATGCACATTCAGAAGGTTTTGATATAGCTGATTTTATTATTTATCACGAACATTCCATTTAATATGGCCATTCCTTTAAATTTGATGATATAATCATTGAAAAATGATTTCGAAAAATAAAATCGGTTATTACTTGTATTCTCAAATCAACATATCATTTTATTGAATCTATGATATTGGTATTGCTAATCCAAATATAATCCCAGATTTAATCGAACAACACAAAAAGTATGCATAAATCTGAATTTACAGATATGTTAATATTGGCAAAAGAAGGGATGAAAACCTCCCTTTTTTATTATTTTTGTCTAAAATAGACACTTTTCTCAGTTAAGCTTACTAATAATGGAAAAAAAAAAACACATCGACACCTGTTTAGCTATCGCTAATAATCTGCGTTTCAAATTATTGGCTATTGTTGGAAACGATAGTAAAAAGAAAAATAGTATCATACAATACTTAAATGAAAAAAAGTACACAATAGTAGATGTAGGCCAAGAGTTAGCACCATTATACGCTGAAGCTATCGACGCAGACGAACCGGTTCACGATATTGGGAAAAGAATAAAAGATTGGTTTTTATCAAAACCTGACAATATTATCCTAACAAATGCCAGTATTTTGTACAATGATGTATTCAATAAAATATCCCCTATTGGTTCATTCAAATACAATTCAAGAAATAAAACCTCGGTTATTTTTCTTGAAGATGAAAAGTTAATTGGCAATCGTCTTTCCTATGGACAACCAGGTTCGGAAGAACATTACGATGTTGAAGTAAATGAAGTTTTCATTATTGATATCAAAGACATTGAACAAAACTACCAAAATCCTTTAAGCGAAAACATCCCAGATTTCGAAATTATACCAACTAATCTTTCTGAAAATTCCATTGGTAATCTCTTTAATTACACAGTAATTAAAGATGTTATTGACATTGACACTGATTTGAAACAGGAAGAAAGTCAAAAGAAACTTGTTTCAAGCTTTATTATTTCCGAAGGATTGGAAAGTCAGATAGTCGATTTCTTTGATAATTTACAAATGCCAAATCATAAAGCTGTAAAAATTGTTGGTAACTACGGCAGCGGTAAGTCTCACTTGATTGCATTTTTGGTAAGTGTAATAACCAATCCCGAATTAAGAAACCTGATTAAAAACCCAGAAGTAAAAAAAGCTTCAAGTAAGATTGAAAGAAGCTTTTTCACAGTTCAGTTTGAGTTACAGCCGGTTGACGTAGATTTATCCTTTTTCTTTTTCAGAGAATTAGAGAAGCAGTTGAAAGAAAAATACAACATTGAAATACCTATTTTCACAAAAGACACTATAAATCTGAAAGATCACTTGACCGATATCATTGGTGTCCTGAAAGAAAAAGATGCTTCGAAAGGCTTGTTTGTGGTTGCGGATGAAGTTTCAGACTTTTTACAAACAAAGGTTACACGTAACATAAAGAAAGATTTCCAATTCCTACGAGTAGTAGCACAGGTATGTCAAGACCAAGATATGTTATTGGCTATATCAATGCAGGAAGACATCTATTCAAGCCCTAAATTAGCACACATAGCTTCCGACGAAGACAGGATTAGCCAACGCTTTCAAAACATTACCATCCGCAGAGAAGCAGTTAAAAAAGTTATTGCCGAACGTATTGTTCCTAAAACTACCGAACAAAAAGTACAAATTGCTGAAAAACTCAAACCTTTTATCAATAAAATAGAAGACGTAGCCAACAAACAGGAAGAATACATTGAATTGTTCCCTTTCACACCAGGACTATTAAATCTTTTTCACGAACTTCCGTTCTTTGAAAAGCGGGGTGTTATTCAATTTGCCCAGACTGAACTGAAATACGTTCTAAATAAAGAATTCCCATACTTCTTTACTTTCGATCGTATTTTTGACATCATTTCAAACAATCCGAACATTAAAAATCAGGAGCGGGTTTATGATGTGGTGAAAATTGTAAACATTGTTTTGCAAAAGATAATGGCTAATATAGATGAAAAAGACCAAAACGATGCTATTAAGTTAATCAAGGGATTAGCTGTTTATTCTCTTTGGAGCAAGGGTGAAAACGGCGCTACTGCCAAAGAGCTGGCTGAACAATTATTAATTATTCCTCAAAATAATGCTCTACAAGCCTACATACAAGTAACATTGCTTGTAAAAAAAATAAGGAAAGATACGGATGGTTTTTATATCAAAGCTGTAAGAGATGACACCACCGGAAACGACTATTTCAAATTAGACCCTGCTATCGACGGACAAGACCCAGATGAACGCATTGAAAACGAAATTACGGCAGTAGGAGACGACCAGGATAAGCAGGAAGATGTTTTGTTTGAGCAAATTCAGGAAATTCTAAATTTGGAACACTATAAAAACTTACCAAATATATTTTTCGATGAATGTACTTGGCTATCTGTGAAATCTTTCAGAAAAGGATTAGTGGTTTTCAATAAAAAAGACCAAGAAATCTCATCACTTGAAAAAACCGATTATGTTATTAATTTCATTTCACCGTACAGCAAAAAAGAACCTGTAAAGTACGCAGAAAATCAATTAAACATCAAAATCAATATTGCTAAGCAAGAAAACATAGATATTATCAAAAGGATTATTGCTATCAAGTCTTTGATTTCTAAGAATGTTCTTGTGTCTATTATGAATAAAAAACTGTCTGATACAGTCAATGGACATAAAAATAATATGAACTACATAGTTCCAGGTATAAAATACCGTATTGCAATGTGGACCCAAAATCTTGGAGAAGTGGAAATTAATGGAGCACCTATTTCTATCAAATCTGTTTTAGGCAAAGAGTACAATAATCTTTCTGAAATTGTTACTGATCTAAAAACAAAACTTTTTGATGACAAGTTTACACAAATTTTCATTGAACATCCAAGATATTCTGAAAATCTGTCTTCAACCAATATCTCTTATGTGCTTACGCAGATAGCAGATGAAGTAGTAAATGGTAATTTTAGAATGCTATCAAACAGAGTGAAAAATTTTCTGAACACGCTTAACCTATTAAATCCAAACGGAGATACAGACATAGCATCAAACAACATTC
>CAYFTB010000102.1:3968-8857 GCA_964345875.1 uncultured Proteiniphilum sp. | reverse complement strand
AATGGAAACAGCCCTTTTTTCATTTTATCAAAAAAGTTTTATCGGACAGCAATGAATATCTATTTTGTTCTAGTATTCGATATCCATATCTTCAGAATAATTTAATCTATCAAATCCAATATCATTAAACGATACAGGATCCTCAATAGGTTCGATATGTGATGTTACTGTAATGCTACTATTTTCAAACATCTGCTCTATATGTTGTTCTATTGCCTCTGCACAGTCATGACCATTCTTCACCGTCCAGTCGCCAGGAACTAAAAGGTGTAATGTAATAAATTTTCTATATCCGGCATCGCGTGTTAGGAGCGAGTGATATTCAATATTTTTTTCAATCAGTGAATCTAAGTATTCAACAATCATTTGTTGCTCTTCTTTAGGAATTGCTGCATCCATAAGCTCGTTTGTTGATCTACTTATTAGCTTGAATCCTATATACAAAATGTATAAGGCAACTGCAATAGCAATAATTGGGTCTATAAAATATAGTCCAGTAACCTTAACCAATACTACTCCCAAAATTACTCCTACAGAAGTTATCACGTCTGAGAGTAGATGTTTTCCATCTGCTTCAAGAATAATTGAGTTATATTTTTTCCCATTTTTTGATAGGAGGAAGCCTACAACTAAATTAATTAATGCGGCTGCTCCAGACAACATCGTTCCTAAGCCAATATTTTCTAATGGATGGGGATTGAGAATTCTTGGCACTGAGGAATAAATAATGCTAGCTGCAGCAATTAAAATTAATGCTCCTTCAAATGCACTAGAAAAGTACTGAGCCTTGCCGTGCCCAAACTCATGCTCCTCATCAGCAGGCTTTTTAGATAAATGTAGCAATATAAGTGCTATGACTGCTGCAAAAAGATTGACAAAAGACTCTAAAGCATCAGAGAAAAAACCCATAGACCCTGTTTCGAAATAAGCTGCAAACTTTAATATAATAGTTAATAGAGCTGCCAGAATCGAAAGGTACAAATATCTCTTAAGTGACTTTGACTTCATATTGCATAATTGTATTTGACGTGCAAAAGTAGTCATTTTTGAGTTTAGTGCTAAATTATACCCAAGCCAATCTGATTAAATAATCTATAAAAAATAACCATTCTCATATAGTATGTAAAAACTTCTTCTAAACTACTGATAATTGAAAGTTTTTTTGCAACTTTGACTATTACTGATATTTTGTGTAAAATATAATCTATAAGCCATTATCATTTAATGAGTCGCAAGATAATACATATTGATATGGATGCCTTTTATGCCTCTATTGAGCAGCGTGATAATCCTGAATTAAGAGGTAAACCTATTGCAGTAGGATATGGAGGTAAGCGAGGAGTGGTGGCTGCTGCTAGCTATGAAGCACGAAGATACGGTGTACATTCGGCAATGGCATCAGTGGTAGCTCTAAGAAAATGCCCACATCTAACTTTTGTACTTCCTCGGTTTGATGTTTATAAATCTGTGTCAGCCCAAATAATACAAATATTTAAAGAATATACACATAAAGTAGAACCTCTTTCGCTTGATGAGGCTTTCTTGGATGTTACTGAGAATGAAAAGGGAATGAAATCTGCCACATTTATTGCTGAAGAGATAAGAAAAAAGATATATAATCAAACTAAACTTACTGCATCTGCGGGAGTGTCATATAATAAGTTTCTTGCTAAGATAGCGTCTGACTTACAAAAGCCCAACGGAATGACAGTAATTACTCCCGAACGAGCTGAGGAATTTTTGGAAGGATTGGATATTGAGAAATTTTATGGGGTAGGGAGAGTTACAGCACAAAAGATGCATGACTTAGGAGTTAAGACAGGAGCTGACTTGAAACGATTTTCGGAGATTGATCTTGCTCATCATTTTGGTAAGGCTGGGTCAATGTATTATCATTATGTTCGTGGGGTCGACGATCGTGAAGTGGAGTCGGAATATGTAAGAAAATCTCTTGGCGCTGAAGAAACTTTTTCTGATGATTTATATGAGATGGTAGATTTATTGTCAGCACTTGATGAAATAGCGAAAGAAGTAAATAGACGTGCTTCTAAACGAAAGTTTAATGCTAAAACAGCAACATTGAAGGTAAAGTATGGAGATTTTGATATTATCACTCGCAGTAAGACCGTAAACCAATATATAAGAACATATGATCAGCTTTTTGATATAGGCAAAGAATTATTATTGCAAGTAGATGATATTGACACACGAAAAGTGAGATTACTAGGTCTGACACTTAAAAACCCTGATATAGAATTTGACTCAAATCAACCAATACAGTTATCATTTAATTTTAAAGAATAAAATTCTCTGGATATTTTCCCACTATTCCCTTATAGTATTCTTTGATTTTCAAAATATCATTGTCATAATCTCCTGTAGGAATAAACTCACCTAAAAATATTGCTTCTTTCTTGCCGTAATTCAGTCCTACTAACATTATTGGAACTTGTGCTTTTAGAGCAATAAAATAGAACCCTTTCTTCCACTCTCCATTAGGCTTTCTTGTTCCTTCGGGAGTGATAGCAAGCTGTAGTTTATCATGTTTGGAAAATTCATCTGCTAGGATGTCAGTTGTTGAACCTTTCTTGTTTCTTTCAATCGGAATTCCTCCAATATTTTTGAAAAATATATTGAAAGGAAAGATAAACCATTCCTTTTTAATTAAAAAGTTGGCAGTTCGTCCTAAAGATGAGTAAGCCAATTTGCCAACAATAAAATCCCAATTGCTTGTATGTGGTGCTATTGCTATAACACATTTGTCAGGGTTAGGATATTTGTTTACAATCTTCCATCCCATAACATTATTAAATAAAAATTTGCTTACACTTTTCATAATAGGTTTATTGTCGTTTACCTTAAATACTTGAGCCAAATATATTGTTATATTATAACGTTAATTAAAAGCTTCCAGTTCTACCATCAAGTTTTCCCACTCTTTAACTACCATTTCAAGTTTTTCTTTCGTGTCAGAATAGTCTTTCATCAATTCAACATTCGAAGCGCCTTCAGGAGTTGACAACTTATTTTCAATTGCCTCAATCTTTGACTCTAATTGTTCAATACTTGTTTCAGCATCTTCTATCTGTCTTTCCACTTTTCGCTTCTGCTTATTAAATTCTTTTTGTTGTTGATAAGATAGTTTGTTTTCTGTAGAAGTAATCTCATTGTCCTCAACCAAGCCATTCCTTGACGAGGATACTGAAATCTCTAATTGTCGAAGAGTCTCTAATTTCTTTTTAGACAAGAAATCATAAATACCCCCAAGATTTTCAATAACTTTTCCTCTACCGAATTCATACACCTTTGTAACAAGTCCATCCAAAAAATCACGGTCATGAGATACAATTATGGCAGTGCCTTCAAATTCTTTTATTGCTCGTTTAAGCACCTCTTTAGATGCTATATCTAAGTGGTTTGTTGGTTCATCCAAAATAAGCAGATTCACTGGTTCCAACAGAAGTCTTATCATTGCAAGTCGTCCTCTCTCACCTCCTGACAACACGGCTACTTTTTTGTCTGAGGCCTCTCCGCCAAACATAAAAGCTCCTAGTATATCTCTCACTTTAGTGCGAATATCACCGACAGCTACGTTATCTATTGATTCAAACACTGTTTGGCTCTCATCCATCAATTGAGCTTGGTTTTGTGCAAAGTATCCAATCTTAACATTGTACCCAAGTTCTAATTTACCACTATAATCTATTTCATTCATTATACACTTGACAAGTGTAGATTTTCCTTCCCCGTTTTTACCAACAAATGCAACTTTGTCGCCTCGCTCGATAGTGAATGTTGCATTTTCGAAAACAAGATGATTACCATATCTTTTGGATACATTATCTAAAATGACAGGGTAGGAGCCTGATCTAGGAGCAGGCGGAAACTTAAGATTGAGCCGTGAATTATCTATCTCATCAATCTCTATTCTATCTATTTTTTCTAATTGCTTAATTCGTGACTGAACCTGATTTGCTTTGCTAGCTTTATATCTGAATCTATCAATAAATTCTTCTGTTTCTTTTATTTGCTTTTGCTGATTATCATATGAGCGTATCTGTTGTTCACGTCGTTCTTTGCGTAGTTCTACATATTTTGAATAATTTACTTTGTAGTCATGAACATTACCCAAAACAATCTCTATTGTACGATTGGTGACTGCATCAAGAAATGCTCTATCATGCGACACCAACATTACTGTATTAGAGCGTGTTGTTAAAAAACTCTCAAGCCACTGAATTGATTCTATGTCAAGATGGTTGGTAGGCTCATCAAGAAGAAGAACATCATGATTTTGTAGTAGTAGTTTTGCCAGCTCAATTCGCATACGCCACCCGCCGCTAAACTCCTTAGTAGGTCTGTCAAAATCATCACTCTTAAATCCAAGTCCAATAAGAGTCTTTTCAACTTCTCCCTCAAAATTGTGTATGCCTGACATTTGCAGCAGTTCCTGCATATCAGCTACTCTTTGTATTATTGAATGATATTCATCTGATTCATAATCAGTCCTTTCTATGAGTTGATTATTTAAGTCACTCAGTTCAAATTCCATCTTTTGCAGATGCTCGAATGCTAGGGATGCCTCTTCCCTTACAGTAAGATTATCATTTAAAGTCATTTGTTGCGGCAAATAACCAATTGATGTACCTTTTGGATACGATACTTTTCCGCTACTTGGTTGAAATAGTCCACTCATTATTTTAAGTAGAGTTGACTTGCCAGCACCATTCTTTCCTGCTAAAGCAACACGTTCATTGTTATTTAAAACAAATGATATTTCATCTAAAAGTGTGAATCCTCCAAACTGTACAGTTAGATTGTCTATTGAGAGCATATATTATACCTTCTTTCCTTTATTCTTTTATTGCAGATGTTAGTTTTAAGATTAC
>CAYFTB010000102.1:0-3868 GCA_964345875.1 uncultured Proteiniphilum sp. | reverse complement strand
ATATTATACCTTCTTTCCTTTATTCTTTTATTGCAGATGTTAGTTTTAAGATTACCTCATCGGTTGATAAAGCATTTTGTTCGCCTGTGACCATATTCTTGATAACCATTTTTCCCTCTTTTATCTCGTCTTCGCCCACAATAGCAACATAAGGAATATGATTGCTGTCGGCATATGTCATCTGCTTTTTCATTTTTGCCGAATCGGGATACAACTCACATCTAATACTTTGCTGTCGCAATTTAGAGATAATAGGCATAATATGCATTGTTTCTTTTTCACCAAAGTTTACAAAAAGAATATCTGTGGCATGGCTAAAACTATCGGGATATAAATCAAGTTGATTTAATACATCATATATTCTGTCAGCACCAAATGAGATGCCTACACCCGAAATCCCTGGCATACCAAAAATACCTGTTAGATTATCGTATCTTCCTCCGCCTGTGATGCTTCCAATTTCTACATCCAAAGCCTTAACCTCAATAATAGCACCTGTATAGTAATTTAATCCACGAGCCAAGGTTAGATCTAGCTCCACTTCACACCCCACATTCATTAACTCAATAGTATTGAAGATATATTCCATCTCTTCTATACCTTCTATGCCTATTTTTGAAGAGGCTAGAGATTCTCTCATTATTCTAAACTTACTGTCAATGCTACCACTTAACTGAATGATGGGCTGTAACTTTTCAATTGCCTTAGCTGAAACACCCTTTAATGTGAGTTCTTCGTTTACTTTTTCTAAACCAATTTTATCAAGTTTATCAATAGCAACAGTTATATCCACAATTTTGTCAACCTCACCAATCACTTCTGCAATTCCAGTTAGTATCTTGCGATTGTTTAGTTTAACACTAACTCTAATATTTAATCTTCTAAATACTTCGTCAATGATTTGTATCAGCTCCACTTCATTTAGCAATGAGTCTGAGCCAACCACGTCTGCATCACATTGAAAGAATTCTCGGTATCGCCCCCGCTGTGGCCTGTCGGCACGCCAAACGGGCTGAATTTGGTATCTTTTAAAGGGAAATGTAATATCATTGCGGTGCATTACCACATATCTAGCAAAGGGAACCGTAAGATCATATCTTAAGCCTCGCTCTGAAATCTTGACCGCTGTTTTTGCTGGGTTTTTTTCTTCCAAATCCTCATTACTGATTTTAGAAAGATAGTCACCAGAGTTTAGTATTTTAAACAGAAGTTTGTCACCTTCTTCGCCATATTTACCCATCAATGTTGATAGGTTTTCCATTGCAGGTGTCTCAATTTGTCTATATCCGTATAGTTTGTAAACTTCTTTTATTGTATCGAAAATATAATTACGTTTCGCCATTTCCTCAGGCGAAAAGTCCCTAGTACCTTTGGGTATTGAAGGTTTTTGCATCTTTATAAGTTTATTATTTAATATTGGATGCAAAGATAATGAAATTATATTGGCGAAATACAACTAATTATTTACTCTTGAATCCTTTTTGCACTATCACAGTGCAAAGTTAGCTTTTAGCTCCTAGTCAATCCTAAATAGCTAAAAGCTAACTTGTCAATAACTCACAGCAAATCACTTGCTAGTTCTGATAATTCACTTCTTTCGCCCTTAATTAAATTGACGTGTGCAAACATATTTTGCCCCTTCATTCGGTCTATCATATATGCCAATCCATTGGATTGCGAATCGAGGTAGGGTTGGTCTATTTGTTGCAAATCACCTGTGAATACCATCTTTGTGTTTTCGCCTGCTCGGGTTATAATTGTTTTAATCTCATGAGGAGTTAGGTTTTGAGCTTCGTCCACAATACAAAATGTTTCACTTAAACTTCTACCTCTGATAAAAGCTAATGCTTCTATTGCCAGTTTGCCTGATTCTTCCATTTCTTGCAAATTTTTATAATCAGAGCTATTTCTGCCGACCAATGATTTAATGACGTTTAGATTATCGAAAAGAGGCTGCATATATGGTGCCACCTTTTGTTTCTCGTCGCCTGGTAAGAATCCAAGATCTTTATTTGATAGTGACACAATAGGGCGCGCCAGCAATATTTGGTTATAGTCTTTGTTTTGTCTAAGAGCAGAAGCCAGAGCTAGTAGGGTTTTTCCAGTTCCTGCTTTTCCTGTAACAGCCACCAGCTTTACCTCAGGATCATTAAGCACCTCAAGGGCAAATGTCTGTTCTGCATTTCTTGGGCTAATTCCGTAGCTAACCTCTTTGTTAACATGAACTACCTTCCCACTGAACGGATTATATCTAGCAAGCACACTATTGCGATCACTCTTAAGAATAAATGTTTCGTTGGCTACTATCGAATCCTTGAAATTGAAAAGATCAATATCTATTCCATCTTTGCTTGAGTATATATCGTCTATTTGATCGCCATCAATTCCATCAAATACCAACTCACCCTGACCAAATATATCAATATTTGTTACCTTATCATTAATATAGTCCTCTGTCAGAATGCCTAATGAGCGAGCCTTCATTCGTAAGTTTATATCCTTTGTAACCAATATAGTTTTGGTGCCAGTATTTTTCTCGATGATATCCATTATTGTAGATAAAATTCGATTATCGGGTGTACGATCGGGAAATGCCTCAATGATCTTTTGATGTTGCTTTGTACTGTTCACTATATATAACTTGCCACGATCTTCACCTAAACTTGCTCCATTCTTAAATAGATCATCATCTGTTATTAAGTCAAGCTCACGTATAAACTCACGAGCATTATAATTGATTTGTTCATTACCTTTTTTAAATTTATCAAGTTCTTCAAGTACTACGAATGGTATATAAATGTCATTTTCCTCAAAATGATGAAGGAAATTATAATCATGTAGTATGACATTTGTGTCAATAATAAAATTCTTTTTTGTTTGCATAAAATATTATTTTAGTGGTTAATATACAGATTTTGTAGTTAAACACTTGCAACATATATTTTGTTTGTTGATTTTAAACTTGCAGATGCTATTAGTGTGAAAATACATACACTAATAGCATATTCCCAATTTAATAGTATTTTACCGTCCATTCTAATGTTACCATTTATATCAATATAGATGATGTCTTAGTCTCTCACTTTGCTTTGATAATGATGTATCTTACACTCTGATGTCAGAAATCTAAGTTTTATAGATAATGCTAGTGAATGTTTCCTAATCATAAAGCATCATTACACAAAAAAGTGATAGTTCATCCCAGTTTATGATTCCAACACATAACTTTTGAATAAAATATATTGTAGAGGTTCGTCCGGCACGTAACGGCAGAATAAAATATGTTGTGGAGGTGATTCCGTGACATAACGGCGGTTTTTTTAGAGGTATTCATATAGCTCAGTTTACAAATTTTATGTGCTTTTCTGGATATAAGTGTTGTCTGTTGTTAAACCAAGGTACAACGCACAATATTTTGGTTATAAAATGATGCAACGGAGATACAAAACGACAAATTTTTGTGCCGCCGTTACGTGACGGCAACACAAAAACTTTTGCGGAGGTGATTTCGTGATGTAATTTCCACTTTAACATTTATATTATTTAACAAAATTAATGCCTTTTGAGAAGAAAATCAAGTGAGTTTATGTTAACAGGAGTATTTAGACTTATAAATCAAAATGGATTTATCAAAATGGGATGTCACTTATTCACTCCCCAAATCGTTTTTAAGCATCCTGCACATCACGGCACATCTAGCTTTTGGCTTTTAACATTTACACAATACTAATAATAAGCATATTACATTCAAGACACCTAAAACAATCGATAAATACATAATTATTAACATTTTTAAAAACCCTAAATGTAAATAAAAGCAAATAGATTCTCAACTGCTAATATGACTTTAGTTGTTAAAAAATGATTA
>CAYFTB010000101.1:0-8884 GCA_964345875.1 uncultured Proteiniphilum sp. | reverse complement strand
AGTAATGATGCATCTTGCTGTCCTACTTGCAATTGAGATTGGATGTAACCTGACAGTTTAATTTTTTGTGATTGAGATTGCTGTGAATATAAAACAGATACTGCAAGGAAGCTGAATAAAAAGACTACAATCCGTTTCATTTATTTAGTTGAATTATTTTATAAGTTATTTTCCGCAAAAATACTTTTCAGATATTACAATTATATTACAAAATAAATATTTTGCAATAATTAATCAATTGTCAATACCGATTAACTTTATAGTTAGTAAGCCTGTTGCTATTGCAATACCAAAACTTAGCAATGTACCTATCAAAATATACTCCGTCAACTTTCTGTCTTTAGAGTCCTTTAAGTCGCCAAAACGAAAAACAGATTTAGCAGCTAATAGGAATCCTACACCTTCCCATCTACCTATTAAAATAAACGTGAATACAAATAATCTCTCTAATATACCTATATACTTACCAGCATTAACAAGTGAATTATCTTCATTATCACTTATTGTTTTTGACCAATTAGACATTAATACCTGAATTATTATTCCACTAACTGAAGTTATAAAAAGTATTGCTGTAATATATATCCATATATCTGGGCTAGACATTAATTCAGACAAGTTTATTTTAGGCTTTAACCAAACAATGCTTAGTATGAAAATGCTTGCTATATGAAGTCCTTGATCAAGTAAAAACCATGTAGTTTTATTATTATCCCTCTGACAATATAGCTTTAGGATATCAATAACTCCATGCAGTATAACCACTGTTAATGCTAATGTCCAAGTACTAATATCCCAAAACAAAATTAGTATTAGCAAGCCGTGTATTAGAGCATGAAGGTACAACTTCAAAGATTTTATTTTCTTCAGTTCCTTATCTTCCACCCACGATTTTGGCTGAAGCAGGAAATCCCCAATAAAATGAGCTAAAACAAGACGTATTAATAGTGTCATTTCAAAAGGATGTTTATTTTTTTTCGGTACATTCTTTCAATAGCAAGTAACTCATCTATGTAAGCTCTATTCCATCTACCACTCACTGAGCTCTGTTTAATTCCTAAAATACTGCCTATTTCTTCTTGCGTTGCATTTGTGTTTTTAAGTACTATTTCGACTAGCTCCGCAGATGAAACAGACCATTTATTCATAAATGTTCCTGCCAGTCTTAGATATAAGTTAACTTCATTGTCAAAGTCTTGACAAAAGCTTTTGATCCCAATTGTCACACTTTCCTTTTTTAGCATGTCAAATTTTTCGCCAGCAAATATAAAAGCATCTCCATTGCTTTCCGAAATTCTATTACCTGAGTAACTTTTATTTCCTATACCAATAGACATTCTTACATCTATTGTACTTTTCTTTTTGCGTTCATCAATGGGTTCTATTTTCTTTATTAATGCTTTTATTTTAAATGCTTTTTCAAGAGCATCTTCAGGATTTGATATCTCTAACTGAAAAAAGTCTCCCCAAACTAGTTCCCAATCTACAGGTGATGTACCCCAAAGAGAAAGTTGTTCTTTTAATGGCAACAACCACTTCTCTTGATTTATCAGTTTTCTCGATGCTATTATATCTCCTTTTATTACCGCAATCATAATACTGAGTTTTTATATCTACAAATATAGAAACATTATTGTACTAATCAACAATATTTTCAATTATTGTCGAAACCAACGATAATTAAATTTATTGTCGAAAGTAACAATAATAAAACGAAATAGCATATTGCAAATAGTTTTCAAGCACCGTTAATTAAAATTCCGAAGTAAAATGGAATTTAATTTTTGGAAAATCTTGTTGTGCCATCATTAACAAATAGCCTGACTCGGCAAGGAAAACATCCCTACCCTCTTTATCTTTTGCCATATATTGATATTTGCGTCTTTTGAAGTCTTCAAGCTGGGTTTTGTCATCGCTTTCAATCCAACAAGCTTTATAAAGGCTAATAGGCTCCCAACGACATTTTGCTCCATATTCGTGAAGCAAACGATATTCTATCACTTCAAATTGAAGCTGACCAACAGTACCAATAATCTTTCTATTATTAAATTGATTAGTAAATAGCTGTGCCACACCCTCATCTATAAGTTGTTCAACACCCTTTTGAAGCTGTTTTGTCTTCATTGGGTCTGCATTTTCTATATACTTAAACATCTCGGGCGAGAAGCTTGGCAATCCTTTAAAGTGTAGGTTTTCGCCTGAAGTGATTGTATCTCCGATTTTAAAATTTCCACTATCAGGAAGACCTACAATATCTCCTGCAAAAGCCTCATCCAAAATCTCTTTCTTTTGAGCCATAAAAGCAGTGGGCGACGAAAACTTCATCTGCCTATTAAAACGCATATGCTTGTAGTTGACATTACGCTCAAACTTACCCGAACACACTTTCACAAAGGCAATAGAAGAACGGTGATTTGGGTCCATGTTTGCGTGAATCTTAAATACAAATCCAGTAAAGGATTCTTCATATGGATCAACCTTTCTTTCCTCTGCTTGAACAAAACGTGGTGAAGGTGCAATATCCACAAAACAATCCAATAATTCTTTAACCCCAAAATTATATAAAGCAGATCCAAAAAAGACTGGAGCCAAATCGCCTGCAAGATACTCATCAACTTCAAATTCGGGATAAACGCCTGCTATAAGCTCAAGATCGTCACGCAACTGAATAGAAAGCTTTTCTCCAATATGCTTCTCAAGCTCAGGAGAGTCAATATCAATATGCACAGATTCGGTTACTGACTGTTTTGAAGGAGTATATAAATCAAGACAGTTTTCATATATATTGTAAACGCCCTTGAATCGTTCACCCATTTCAATTGGCCAACTGAGTGGACGTACTGCAATTTGAAGTTGCTCTTCAAGTTCATCCAGCACCTCCATTGGGTCTTTTCCTTCACGGTCGAGCTTATTTACAAAAATCATTACCGGAGTTTTTCGCATTCGGCACACCTCCATTAGTTTCCTTGTTTGAGGCTCCACACCCTTTGCAATGTCCACCACAACGATAACACTATCCACTGCGGTTAGTGTACGATAAGTATCTTCCATAAAATCCTGGTGACCAGGAGTATCAAGAATATTTACTTTATGGTCATCATATTCAAAACCCATTACCGATGTTGCAACAGATATTCCACGTTGGCGTTCGATATCCATCCAGTCAGAAGTAGCTGATTTTTTTATTTTATTTGACTTTACGGCTCCTGCCACATGAATAGCTCCACCAAAAAGTAGAAGTTTCTCAGTAAGTGTAGTCTTTCCCGCGTCGGGGTGACTGATAATGGCAAAAGTTCGCCTACGTTGTATTTCTTTTTTTAAACTCATATAGATGATTAATGATTTCGTGATACAAGTCAAATAACTAGTAATTAGTAATTATTTGCAGCATCCTTTCTAGTGCATTCTCCCAAGATGGAATAACAACTTTATATTTATTTTCAATTTTTGATTTGTCAAACACGCTATACATTGGTCTTTGTGCATCGGTTTTGTATTGAGCTGTAGTTATTTTATTCAGCTTGCAGTTATTTAGCATAGACAAATCTTGTATTTTAGCAGCAAAGTCAAACCATGTAGTTTCACCAGAATTAGAAAAATGATAGATACCTGAATGCCATTCTACTTCATTTAGAATTACTAATATCATCTCTGCCAAATCAGCGGCATATGTAGGTGTACCTCTTTGATCTGAAACAATATTAAGCTCATCTTTTTCACTCATCAAACGAAGCATTGTTTTTACAAAATTTCCTCTGTATTGAGAGAATAACCACGAAGTCCGAATTATAATCCAATCTTCAGAATACTCTCTGATTGCATCTTCACCTTTAAGCTTAGATTTCCCATACACAGATAAAGGGTTACATTCGTCACTCTCTTTATAAGGGGTAGTGGAATTACCATCAAAAACATAGTCTGTAGAAATATGAATAATCTTAGCACCTGCTTCTCTAGCTACTTGTGCAATATTTTTCACTCCTTCATAGTTAATTGAGTAAGCCATTGTCTCATCTGACTCAGCATTGTCAACCGCAGTGTAAGCCGCACAATTGATAATATATTGTATCGAATACTCACTAATAAAATGTGATACCTGATTCTTATCTGTAATATCCAGTTGTGCTACATCTGTATAAATAAATCTAAACGGCGAGTTCATCTCTTTGGTAAAGGTCTGTAACTCCTGACCTAGCTGTCCATTTGCGCCAGTAACCAATACATTTTGCTGAACCAATCCGTAGAATATTACCTCTTTGTTCCTAACAGTTTCAGTTCCTCCTAAATGTTTGCTCGAACCATTGTAGATAGCCATTTCTTTGTGACGTTATAAATATTGGAAATAATTTGATACAGAATTTTATAGATACAAATCATTGCTTTTGCTACTTTTGTACAAAAGTACAACGAAAATGGCAAACTTCCATATTATTGAAACAGGATATTTTTTAGCCGATGGCGGAGCAATGTTTGGTCCTATACCAAAGAAGTATTGGAGCAAACGTTATCCATGTGACGAAAACAACATGTGTAAAATGGCAATGCGTTGCCTTTTTATTGAAACTGATGATAGAAAAATATTAGTAGATTGTGGAGGTGGAGATAAGCATCTTGATAAATTGAAGTTTTATCAGCCTCACGATTTAAATGATATTTCGCTTGAAGTTGAAAAGCTAGGATATGCAGTTGATGAAGTTACCGATGTTATTCTTACTCACCTGCACTTTGATCATTGTGGAGGTGGAACTGTTTTTAATAGTGATGGAGTGGTTATTCCAACATTTCCTAATGCCAAATATTGGTTGAGTCAAGCACAGTGGGACAACTACAAGAATCCACGACCATATGAAGTAGCATCATTTTTTGACGACAATATTGAACCAATAAAGGATGCAGGACAATTATATCTTATAGATAGTGATATGTTGCTTTGCCCTGAAGTATTGATCAAACAATATGATGGACACACTCCTGGTCAACTAGTTGTTTTTGTTAATAGTGACAACGAGGGAGAGGTTATATTTCCAGGGGATGTTGTTCCAACATCTGTGCATATTCCAGTTGGTTGGCTATCGGCATATGACAATAACGCCGCACTAGCTATGGAAGAAAAGCAAAGATTTTTGGATGAAGTAAAAGCCAAAAATAGCCTATTAGTTTTTTTTCATGATGCCTACACGAGTATGAAAAGAGTACAATAAAAAAGCACTATCTCTTTTTCTTTCGAGGCTGAGAAATATTTAAATAATAGAGTGCTATACCCAGAATTGGCATTAGAATAATTATTAAAATCCACAGTAGCTTCATCTCTGTTGAATAGTTTCTTCTTTTCACTAAGTCTATTATCGCCAAAGCATCAGTTATAATAATCAATGGCACCAGAAAATATGTGTAATCGTACATAATATTGATATTATAAGTTATTATTTCATAGCTCTATTGTTGCAACTTTAGTTTTACCAACTTTCCATCCATAGCCGACACATAAAGTTCTCTATTATTGGTTGGCAAAATCATATTTATTAGTCCAAATGAAACACGGTATTTCCACAGAAACACACCATCTTGCACATTGAATGCATATATCAGCCCCTTATCAGTAGGAGCATAAACAATCCCATCTTTTTCTACGATAGCCGTAGGAGCCAACTCATACCCCATGTCTTCACCTGATGATATCCATTTTACTTTTCTCTCAGCATGTAATGCATCTATTGCAATAATATGTCCATCCATAGTTTTGGCATAAACCACATTGCCATCTTCAGAAACACCTATCGATTCACGAACACGGTTTTCGAGGTCATTATATCTCCATACGATATTTCCAGTTTTTGAATCTAAAACAGTCATATATCTGTCGGGCGAAGCAAGATATATTTTGTTATGTGTGGATACTGGCCACGCTTGTGCTGGAGAAAACATCCTGTTTGCCTGCCCATTATCCCATACCCATATTGGATTTCCAGTATCGACATTCAGAGCATAAAACTTATTACCCCAGCTACCAAAATAAACAGTGTTGTCTTTGATCAATGGACGAGTTACAACAAAATTATTCACTTTGTCGTAATCCCAAACTAATTCACCTGATGTAGTATTCCATGCCCGACAATGTCCATCACTTCCTGCCAGAATTACTTTGCCACCAGTGCAAACTGGTGACGAAACTACGGGCTTATCATTCTTCAGCTTATGAATTAATTCTCCATCTCTAATATTCAGCCCATACAGATAACTGTCTGAAGAGCCACACCACACTATATCTTCAAAAACAGTTGGTGTGGAGTAAATCTTACCATCTGTTTTGTAGCTCCAAATCACATTTCCACTAATTGTGTCTATGGCTTTTATCTCTCCTGCGGTATTTGAATAAATCAGAATATTGTCATTAAGAAACATTCCGCCCCCCATATCACTGGATTCTCTACTGCTCCATATCTCTGACACATATTTGTTATCAATATTCATCTCAAAATCAGGACGAGGCGAATCAATTTTCATTTGAGGAATAGCGCTAGATGAATATGCTAGCCAAGGCTCTAATGTTTTAGTCGATACTATCCGTTCCTCAAAGATTATAGAATCATTTGTAATGGTAATGATATTATATCCACCATTTTCGTCATTTGCCCTAAGATTGGAGCGACACATTGCAGCATCTATACCTTCAAAATTCAACTTTCTATTTACATGGCCATGACCACAAAGCATCAACTGCACATTGCGATGCCGAAGTGTGTCCATCACCTCAAACCAATTATTGAGAGAGTTATCCATCGGATAGTGGTTAATGTATATAATTGGTTCGTCCTCACCAATACCATTCAAATGATTAAAAAACCAAGTGAGATTTTCTCTTGGTATCTGCCCAGGACTCATTCTCATATTGGGTCCTGAAGCAAGACCTATGAAATGAAACCCTTTATGATCAAATCCAAAAAAGTCACTGCCAAAAACTCTATTAAAATCATTTGTTCCACTTTCAGACCAATTCGAGTCATGATTGCCTGGAATCGCATAATATGGCACTGTAAGATCATCTAAAAGACATTTGGCAGTATGCAATTCATCATAAGAACCAAACTCCGTAATATCTCCCGAAACAATAACAAAATCTATATCCTCTAATTTATTTATATCACTTACTGTTCTAGATAAGTCCTCTTCACCAGTGGATCCTCCTATGTGTGTGTCAGTAACTAAAGCAAACTTGAAAGTTGTATTAATAGATTGTGCAATTAATGACAACGATAAAAAGAGAGGAATAAATGTTATTGCTATTTTTCTCATTTTAAAAGGACTTTAATTTGCTGTCTGAAAAAAGCTACTAAAGAACAAAAATTGATATTTGACAGCACTTAGCCAATAATCCCAAGTGTGGCCACCAGGACGAGAAGTAAAATCATGTTGAATATTGCGATAAAGCATCTCTTCATGAAGCCTAACGTTAACATCATAGAAAAAATCATCAGTGCCACAATCAAAAATAATCTTAATAGAATTTGGAGTTATTAAATGAAGTTGATTAATAACCGTATTATTTTCCCAATTCTCTAAATACTTGGGTTGCTCGCCTAAACGTTTTGCTATATCCCAATTGTTAGGGAAAGGTCTTATATCTACTCCACCACTCATGCTGCCACATGCTCCAAAAACTTCTTGATTGCGAATTCCAACATACAAACCTCCATGCCCACCCATGCTTAGTCCTGTTATAGCTCTTGCTTCACGAGATGGATAAGTGCTGTAATTATTATCTATCCAACTAACCAGCTCCTTCGACACAAATGTTTCGTACATAAACGATGAATCAATGGGGCTATCAAAATACCAGCTTGTGCTACCATCAGGACACACGACAATTACATTATATAAATCTGATAATTGTTTTACAGTTGGACCTTTTGATATCCATCCAGTGTGATTATCACCAAACCCGTGAAGTAGATAAATAACTGGCATTTGTTTAGATTTATCATAAGAATCTGGAGTGACAACAACAGTGTTAATTTCTTTATCCATTGAATGACTGTAAACCTTTACAGTATCAACAGTTGATGCTATTGACAACTTAATGGATAAAACTACAAGCAAAACAAAAAATGTGTAGAAGCGTTTCATTATATATATTTTTTAATTTAGAACTATTACATCCAAAGATATACAATTTATGTTATTTATGGAAAGAATGAAATCTTAAAATAATTTATTATTCAATTATGGAAATACAATTCAGAATTAATGACAAAGATCAGGGAAGCTTTTTTATAGAAAATGAAGACGATATTCAGATAGCTGAGCTTGACTTTGAAGTGAAAGATGGAATATTAAACGCTTACCATACTGGCGTCAGAAAAGAACTTGAGGGACAAGGAATTGCTGCAAAACTTTTCGAGAAAATGGTGGTATATGCTCGTGAAAATAATTATAAAGTGTTGCCTTCATGTTCATATATTCTAGCAAAATTTAAACGAAACGAAAATGAATATAACGACTTATGGTTTCGAGATGAAGATGAGCCAACTGGTGATGCTTGTGGAATAAAGCCGCGATAAGACATATACAAGCAATAAAAGGTGCGACTTGCCGCATTCATGTTTTCAAAAATCCTCATTCAAGACTTATCTTGCAATGAGGATTTCTTTTAATCTTTAGTCATTCAAATACCATTCAAAATAAGTAGAATTATTTTTTTAGATACACCATTTTTCACATACCTATCTGTATATCTATATTATAAATAACCTAACAGAATGACTATAAGCATTATAAGTTTTTATTTTCATCATAAATGAGTGTGAATGATAGAAAAACCACTTTTAGATGGGGGTAAATTACATGTAAATGTCCTAATAAAAAATGGTTATTGCACTATTCACGA
>CAYFTB010000100.1:7170-8959 GCA_964345875.1 uncultured Proteiniphilum sp. | reverse complement strand
GGGGTTGTTACTACCTGATGATCTTTTGAATTATAAGCAAATGACATTATTGTTTAGGCATGAGATTTATTAATATACTTACTAGAAATTATTGATCGGAGAGTGAAGTAACAAATATTTATATCTATACAAATGAAAAGAGGGCTACCACATTGTGTGATATGCCCTCTCGTCAAAATATCATTATTCTCGATGTGATCTTATAGATTACATAAATTTATTCTGTTGGCGGGATTAAGCATTATTGATTAATAGGAACAACTAACGGTGAATGGTTTTGTGTAGTAGCGGATATTTTAAACTAACTTTTAATTGAACCCAATATTAAACGTGACACAACTGATATAGATTTTTATGTCGGACGTTTACCTTAAAATTTTTCTCATAGAGCAATTACCGGCGGAAAGCAAAAATATTTCATTTGTTTATGAATTTTGAAAATTAATAAAACAATTCAAAAAGCTTAAAATCAATATCTTCTTTAAATTTACAGACTTCACTAAAAGGCAATTTGTTTTCTTTAATAAAGTTTGACAACTTGTCATTAATTTCGATTTTCTTAGAAGTAATATTCAACCCCCAAAAATAGACAAAACCATTATCTACCAAATAAAAGTTTTCACCATTACATAAACTATCTCTAATTGGTTGCTCTATTTTAGGAAACTCGTTTATCTCAGTTGACACATAATTGTTATAATCCAAAACAATTTCTTGATTATTATACATTTCTTTTACCTTTGAAACTGCCTCATTAATATTTTCACCTTCTATTTCAATTATCTTGGATAGAAACTCCTGAATTTCGATTTTAAATATTTCCATAATTAACTTTCTTATAATTACCACGACTAACGAACTCAATTATTCCTTTATCTCTTAAGACTTGTAGTTGCTGTCGTATTTTGTCTTTAATAAAATTATTGTTTGGGTATTTTAGTTTCAATTTATCTTCAAACTTGTAAACTTCGTCAAGATTAAAAGTATCTTTTTTGATTGAATCTATACAATTCATTATATCTAAAATCCAACCTTTAGAATCTTTGCTTCTAGATCGTAAAAATAAAGTTCTATTAAATGTTTTTTTGACAAAGTCTTGATTTATGATTTGAGCATTTTTTACTAAAAAAACCTTTCCCGCATCTGCTACTTTTGAAATATCAATGTTGCAACCAACCCAACCTGCTCGTCTAGCAGTTTCTGCTAATGGAGGCCTTTTGATAATTATTTCAGTTGTAAAAAATTGCTTCGGAATTATCACAAAATCGTTTACTGTCCAATTTTTTGTATAAGTTAAAAAGAAAAAATTGGGGTTATTCTCTGCATTAATTCTCTCAATCATTGCAGAATACGCTCCATCTGTAATAGTATTTGATAGTTTACCACTTTTGCTTTTTAATTCAAATTCTTCACGGCACTGTTTGCAATAGAAATCCGCAACAGGACGATTATTTTCAAATTCATTCAATGGCAAATTTCCGCAACTTGGACAATAAGAATTATTCAAAACCCAATTTTCAGTTAGAATCCTAGCAATTTGGGAATTACTTTTGTATCCTTGAGCTAAATTTGTATTGAAAGCCAAATTCATATTATACAGTTATTTTTTATGGATTACAGTGAAAATATTCTAGCGAAATATCAAGAATTAAGATCATTTCTTTGGGTATGTAGCAATAGTTTTGAATGAATAAATCAAATCTTCGTTCATGTCGTTGATTACCGCCTTTTACAAATTCTGGAAGATGTTTACAACATCCAAAATAAAACTGCAACTCTACCAACAAAA
>CAYFTB010000100.1:0-7070 GCA_964345875.1 uncultured Proteiniphilum sp. | reverse complement strand
TTTTGCTATTTTAAATTCTGTCATTTCGGTCTTTAATCAATAATATGTTTCAAACTTACAATTTTTATATCAGTTTGAAGTCAGTCTGATGTTGAATTTTGTCAGACTGTTGATTTACGAGCGGTCGCTCGCGGGTCTATGCTAATTAATAAATTTGTCTCTATTCTTTTCTCTTCGCTTCAATATTAGGTGTAAGATTAAAGATAGCACTAAAGAGCCTATTAATACTCCCCAAAACTGAGTCATACTTTCTTCTGTCTCCTTAAATCTAGGATAACCAATTATTGCCATAACAATAGCATATAGAGCTAGCGCTAATGGAAGATATATATGTTTTTTGCTTCTTTTACGCATTGGCTAGTGTATTTAAACAAACCAACCCACCCAATACTTCAATGGGCGAGGTTGGTTTGATATGTTATTTATTTTAAAATCTGATTATTTTAATTCTTCAAGAATTGCTAGAAGATACTCGTATGATTTCTCAACTGCAGGGATGTGAGTAGCCTCATCAGGTGAGTGAGCTCCAGTGATAGTAGGTCCAAAGGAAACAATATCTAACTTATGTTCCACTCTCGATTGAATAATACCGCACTCTAAACCAGCATGAATAACATTAACGTTAGGTCGCTCTTCATATTTACTCATATAAATCTTGGTCATTATGCTCAACAGTTCGGAGCTAGCATTTGGCTGCCATCCTGGATAATCACCATCAAACTCTACCTTAGCACCCGCCAAGTTGAAAACACTCTCAACTGAAGAACAAACCCATTCTTTACGACTCTCTGAAGAGCTACGAACTAATAGTTTCACATCAATTCTTTCATTAGATGACTCTACCAATGCTAGATTTAGAGAGCTCTCTACCACATCAGAAAACTCAGCCAACATACTGATCACACCATTAGGACATCCTTCTACCGCATTAATCAGTGTATCCTGTATTTCTGTCGGGATTAAAGATTCAGGCATTTCTACTGTATCAGCTCTAAAAGAAATTGCTCCCTCAATTCCAGCATATTCCTCTCTAAAAAGAGTTTCATATTCGGCTACCAAGTCAATCAAATCTTCAGATAGTTGCTCAGGAATGGTGATAACAGCAAACGATTCACGTGGAATAGCATTACGCAACGAACCACCTTTGATGCTTGCAAGACGTGCTCCGTAATTGCGAACCACATCTTTCAAAAATCGATTCATAAGCTTATTAGAGTTGGCACGACCTAAATGGATTTGTGTTCCAGAATGACCACCCAATAACCCCGTAAGGCTAACTTTGAAAGCAACATCACCTTTATCTATTTCAGTGTCATGTTTAAATTGAAAACTAATATTTACATCAGTTCCACCAGCACAACCAACACAAAGATCTCCATCCTCCTCCGTGTCTAAGTTAAGCATCATAGTTCCTTTAAGGAATCCAGGCTCCAGACCAAATGCACCATCCATTCCCACTTCTTCATCAATAGTGAAAAGAGCCTCTATAGCAGGGTGATTTAGCATATTATCTTCAAGAAGAGACATCATCATAGCACACCCTATTCCATTGTCAGCACCCAAAGTTGTGGATTTGGCTCTCACCCACTCACCATCTACTATTGTTTGGATTGGATCTTTAGTAAAATCATGTGCCACATCTGAATTTTTTTGTGGAACCATATCAAGATGCGATTGGATAATAACCGCAGGATGATTCTCATAACCTTTGGAGGCAGGCTTAGTGATTAAAACATTGCCAGCTTTATCCTGTTTTGTTTCCAAATTAAGAGACTTACCCAATTCTATTACATATTTTGTAACTTCATCCATCTGACCAGTAGGGCGAGGTATCTGATTAAGATCGTGGAAATATTTCCATACACTTTTAGGACTTAAGTTTAAAATTTCTGTTGTTGACATAACTTGAATATTTTATAATTGATTTTCTATTTTGAATTATTGGTTACCTTTGTAAACCCAAAGATAAAAAATTATCACCTAACTAATGATATACGTAAGACCAAAAAAGAATCTTGGACAACATTTTCTAACAGATAGCAAGATTGCACAACGAATTGCAGATACGATAGATGACTTTTCATCATTGCCCATTTTGGAGGTTGGTCCTGGAACAGGTATGCTTACCAAACATCTATTAGAAAAAAGTGACAAACTAAAAGTTGTCGAAATAGACACAGAATCTATTGAGTATCTCAATCAGAATTTTCCACAATTGCATGACAAGATTATTGAGAAGGACTTTCTGAAAATGAACTTCAGTGATTATTGGGACGAGCCATTTTGCGTAATAGGAAATTATCCCTACAACATTTCATCGCAAATATTCTTTAAGGTTTTAGATAATAAGGACATGATCCCTTGCTGTTCGGGAATGATTCAGAAAGAAGTGGCAGAGAGAATGACTGCATCGTCTGGCTCAAAAACATATGGAATACTCAGTGTATTGATGCAAGCATGGTATGATATTGAGTATCTTTTTACAGTAAATGAAGGAGCTTTCAATCCCCCACCCAAGGTAAAATCGGCAGTTATAAGACTGACAAGAAATAACCGAAAAGAATTGAACTGCAACGAGGGTTTGTTTAAAACCATAGTTAAGGTAACATTCAATCAACGACGCAAAATGATTAGAAACTCCATCAAAGCCATCGTTCCAAAAGACACACTTCTGCCCGAATATCATCTACTAACTAAACGACCCGAACAACTTACTATTGCTCAGTTTGAGGAGCTGACTAATTGGGTTGAGAGATTATTATAACATTAATATCAAACCCAATTAGCACAGGCAATAATTGAGTTTGATACTTTTGGGTGAAAAGTGTTTATAATGTTAATCCAATATTATCAAACTTATCATTGTAGTCTTTAATAGCCAATTGGATAACGGCTAACGCCTCTTCTCTATCATAAACATGGCTAATTTCGGTCTTTCTAGCCTCACCTGGCATATCCTTGTAAGTTAAGAAATAATGTTCAAGACGTTGGATAACAACTTTTGGCATCTCTTCCAGATTAGTGATATGACCATACACAGTATCGTTTTTCAACACTGCAATTATTTTATCATCAGCTTGATTTCCATCTATCATTCTAAATCCTCCAATAGGAATTGCATCTACTAATAAGTCGCCATGCGAAAGATCTTTCTCAGTTAATACACATATATCCATTGGATCGCCATCACCTATAATATCAGTTCTATTTGTCTTTTGATTACAGAAATCACCAACATTTGTACCACAAAATGTTTGAGGAATGAATCCATAAAGTGCTGGAACCACATTAGAGTATTTCTGCGGTCTGTCAACTTTAAGATAACCACTTGCTTTGTCTATTTCATACTTAACAGTATCTGTTGGCACCACTTCTATGAATGCTGTAATCTCATGAGGAGCATCTTTACCTATAGAGATACCATGCCATGGATGCGATTTATATCGCAATCCCATCAATCGACCAATTGGGTCGGAAAATTTATCTGCCATATTTTTAATTTATAAATACTTTATTATTCAATCATGCCCCTTACTCTTCATATAATAAGTAAGGACGGCGTTGTTTCTTAAACTTCTCTACATCACTACTCCACTTGAGTTTAATCTCTTGTGCCGATTTGCCAGCTAATATGTCTTTACGTATATAATCCACGCCAACCAACTTCTCAAAGAAAGAAGTGAAAAACTTATCTCCAATTTTCAAATTATTGTATGCATCTATAACGTATGAAAGGTCAAAACCGTTTTCCCAAATAACCTCGTTAGACACATTTCGCAAATCCACACCATAACATTTCTCATTTAACAGTGGGGGATTCTTTGCCCCAGACACACTACGAGGGGTAAACGAGAACGATCCATTTTTATACTTAGGATGTCCATATGCCTGAAAAGGAAAATCGGTGCCTCTGCCAAGGCTCACAGGTGTTCCCTCAAACAAACATGTGGAAGGATACAGATATATTGAGTGAATATTGGGAAGATTGGGCGACGGTGCAATAGGTAGTTCATATCTGGTTTGATGTGTGTAGTTTTGACATGACACCACTTCCAAATCACAAACTCTACCCTCGGGCAACCACTTCTCACCATTAATCATCAATGCCAATTCACCTAAAGTCATACCATGCACAACAGGAATCGGGAGCCAACCAACCCCCGATTTATGTTTCATATCCAAGATGGGACCATCAACATAAAATCCGTTAGGATTGGGTCTATCTAACACTATCATCTTCTTTTCATGCTCAGCACAAGCATCCATGAGTCTTGTCATGCTTGCATAGTAGGTATAAAAACGAAGCCCAACATCCTGCAAATCAAAAAGTAGAATATCAAATTTCTGCATAAGTTCGCTTGTGGGTTTACCGCTCCCACTGCCATATAATGACCAAATAGCTATTCCCGTTTTAGAATCTACAGAACTCGACACATGCTCACCAGCATCAGCAGTGCCCCTAAAACCATGTTCGGGAGAAAAGATTCCCACTACGTTGAAATTGTTTTCCACCAACACATCTATCAAATGCTTATCCCCCACTATTCCGCTTTGATTGGTCATAACAGCTATCCGCTTATCTTTTAATTGGGGAAAGTATTTCTCCGTTACCTCTGCACCAACTTTTATATCGCTGGCTTCAAGTATAGTTGTACAACCAAGTAAAGCTATAAAAAGTAAATAAACAGCATTTTTCATTCTATGTCCTTTCTATTATATTTTTGTAATTCATGTAGTTTCTCAAATTCAGATTGTAGTAATAAAAGCTCTTGTTTAACTTTCTTCAACCTATCTATCGCCTCAATTCTTTTAATTTCCACATCCTTACCCGATTTCAAGAACTGCTTAGCTCCATCTAAAGTCATCCCACGTTCTTTCACAAGATTGTAAACCAACTCAATTTGCATAATATCCTCATGCGTAAACTGACGAGAGCCTCCTTGTGTTTTTTTAGGCTTAATGTTATCAAATTCTGTTTCCCAAAACCTTAACAAAGAGACATTAACAGCGAAATGATCTGCAACCTCTTTCGAGTTGTAATATAATCGCCGGTCGTTAAACTGAATAAGTCGTCTGCGTTTTGCCATATTTTGAGATAATCGAATGTTATAAATTATAACTACAAATATAGACCATTTTTCTTATTTTAGTCAAATATTTCTAGGCAAAGAGAAATCTGATTCTAGCATAAATTATAATATGATCTACCATTGATTATCTTTTCTAGATACATAATAGTTCAACTTTGATTGTAAACCAATTCTAAAAATTAAATCACAATTATTTTGAAGAATCGAAACTTACATTATGTTCTGATATTGATGCTTACTTTTATTATTACATCATGCGAGAAGAACGAAAACACAACGATTATTACCCCCGACAAGCTGCCCGAGAGTTCTATCGCTTTCATAAGCGAATATTTCCCTAGCGTTGATATCAAAGAGGCAAATAAATACATTGTAGATAATCCAAATATAAATGAGTATATATATAGTGCCAAGCTATCTGACGAAACTCTTGTTTATTTTGACAACGATGGAGAATGGTACAACATAGACGCTCTAAATGGACTGAACGATGCTGGTAAAGAGATTATTTTTGACAAATTACCTAGATATGTGGGCATTAAGGATGAGTTTAATAGCTATTATGCAAAACAAAAAATCACTCAATTAAGCAAGATACAAGATGATGAACTTAGTTTTGTATTAGACAACAAGTACCAATCCTATATTATTGATACGCACGAGGGATGGACATATGCTGATGGATATTCGCATGACAGATACGAAATACCAGCCAACATTATGGATTTAATAACTGGAAAGTCTACTAAAGATATAGGTCCTATGCCAATACTTCTAAGATTTACTGGACACAGAGGGCACATATACCGATTTATTGATATCGACAAAACATACATTGACTTTTACGAAAATGGAGAGTGGTTTTATATTACTAACAAAATTGGCTCTAAAATAAACAACTCTAGATTTATATCTGAAGTGCCAGAAGAAATACGTAAGACTCTAACTGACAACTTTAGCAATGCTGCAAACACCATCATGACCATAACTAGATACAACAATAGCTCTATTTATGCCTTTGAATTTGGAGAAAAGAAATTTGCAGCCATTAGTAAGGATAACAAAATCATAGAGACACCATTTGACAAGGCTAAAGAATATATCGAAAATGGATTTAATCCAAAGGAAGAACTAGCGTATATTGTGAGACTAAATACTGGGGGAGCTTATCACCTTAGGCATGCTTTCATCGCGAAAAGTGAGTACACAACAATATCATTAGTAACAGACTACGAGGGCAATATGAGAACAATAAGTGCAGGTCCCATTACTTCAAATAAAGATGAGACCGTAGCTCTTCCTGAAAATGTGCTAAACGATATGCCAAAGGCTGCACTGGATTATGTAAATGAACATTACCCCGACAGTCCGATAATACAAATTAGTTATAACTATAGCCAAAATCAAGATGATGTATCCGACCAGTTCTACTTCACAGTATCTGTGCCACAAAACCTAAAGTTTATTTACTTTGACTCCATTACGGGTGAGTTTGTGAAAGAGAGTACTGCTATTGGAGGGCAATAAAGAAAAGGTAAGACATCTATTAAAAAAGAAAATCAAAAATACTAGGAGTGTCATCAATAAAGACTTGAAGTGTTAATAAATATAAGCATACATCTTTCTATATTTACAATTATTTGCAATTAGGACGTTTTGCAATGCTTTAATAATGTTAATATAAGTGCTATTTTTGTTTTGGCTTTAGGTCTTGGGTTGATTATTAGTGTATTAAGACGGTTTTGTTTTGAGTTATAATTTTCCGGTGGGCTAAAAAAAATATTTTTTTAGGGATAAAAGGACTTTCAGATAGTTGTAAATGTTTTTATCTTGATCCATTTTTTGCTCTGCGAGCTTTAAAAACTAATTATTATCCTTTATTAACCTTGATTTATGGTCAACAATGTTAAATTATTTCACATTTGGAGGTGAAAATAGTCAAACAAATTTTTTTGTTTGGTGCTTATGCTTCTAGGTGGA
>CAYFTB010000099.1:0-8982 GCA_964345875.1 uncultured Proteiniphilum sp. | reverse complement strand
TTTTTTTATGTCTGATCTAGTAATAACTATTACAATAAACTCCATGCTACTGTTAATCCGGCCATAACAATAGACACCATGCTCATAAGCTTAATAAGAATATTTAAAGATGGACCAGAGGTATCTTTAAATGGATCACCAACAGTGTCACCCACAACTGTAGCCTTATGTGCTTCGCTACCCTTTCCCCCCATGTTTCCTTCTTCAATATACTTCTTTGCATTATCCCAAGCACCGCCAGCATTTGCCATAAAAACAGCCAGAACAAAACCCGATCCCAATGCACCAGCTAGAAGCCCCATAACACCTGCCACACCAAGTAGAACACCTACTAAAATGGGTGTTGCTATTGCCAAAAGTGAGGGGAACAACATTTCTCTCTGAGCGCCCTTCGTCGAAATCTCAACACATCTTGCATAATCGGGTGTCCCCTCACCTGAAAGAATACCCTTGATTTCACTAAATTGTCGGCGAACCTCCTCAACCATCAATTGAGCAGCACGTCCCACTGCATTCATAGTAAGACCCGTAAATAAGAACGACATCATAGCTCCAATAAATATTCCAACAATTACTTTGGGATTCATTAAAGTAACCTGAAAATAATTCATAAAGTCAACAAAACTTGCCTTGGCTACGTCAACTGTCTCACCGTTAGCGAATTCCAAAATATTATCTCCAAGCCTGATCATTCCTATTCTAATCTCTTCCATGTACGAAGCCATAAGGGCAAGACCAGTAAGTGCCGCCGAACCAATTGCAAATCCCTTGCCAGTAGCCGCTGTTGTATTACCAAGAGCGTCAAGCGAATCAGTACGTTTTCTAACTTCAGGTCCCAGGCCACTCATTTCTGCATTTCCTCCGGCATTATCAGCAATAGGACCATAAGCATCAGTTGCAAGAGTAATACCCAAAGTAGATAACATACCCACAGCAGCAATCGCCACTCCATAAAGACCAAGGCTCAATCCTCTCGCAGTGAGCATGATTTCAACATCAAACCTAATTGCACTCAGATAAGATATAATAATTGCCAAAACAATAGATATTACAGGAATGGCTGTAGAAATCATACCCGTTCCAACACCCGAAATAATTACTGTTGCAGGCCCAGTTTCAGCACTATGAGCAATATTTTTTGTTGGTTTAAAAGAGTGTGATGTGAAATACTCGGTTCCCTGCCCTATTATGATTCCTGCCACAAGACCTGAAATAACTGAGAAAGATAATCCTAACCAGTTATCAAAATTTAGAAAATAAAACACTATAAATGTAGCTATAGCAATTAGTGCAGCACTGGTATTTACACCCCGATTAAGAGCTTTCATAAGCTCTTTCATAGATGCATTCTCTTTTGTTCGAACTATGAATATACCTAGTATAGATAAAAAAACACCTATTGCTGCAATCAACATAGGAGCGAACACTGCCTTAAGCTGCATTTCGGGATTAAGAACAAATGCCGATGCACCCAATGCCGCAGTAGATAGAATGGAACCACAATACGACTCGTATAAGTCTGCTCCCATACCAGCAACATCGCCCACGTTATCACCTACATTATCAGCTATTGTAGCTGGATTACGGGGGTCGTCTTCTGGAATTCCAACCTCAACCTTACCAACAAGATCAGCACCTACGTCTGCTGCTTTTGTATAAATACCTCCCCCTACACGAGCAAATAATGCCTGAGTAGATGCTCCCATACCAAAAGTCAGCATAGTGGTGGTAATTACAATAAGTTTATGGCCTAGTTCTGAAGAATCAATGAAATAATCAAGAACAAGATACCACACTGAGATATCAAGCAAGGCAAGACCTACAACCACAAGTCCCATCACCGCACCAGACCTGAATGCGATTTGAAGACCACTATTAAGGGAGTTACGTGCAGCATTTGCAGTTCGTGCTGACGCATATGTAGCTGTTTTCATTCCAAAATACCCTGCTAGAGCTGAAAAAAATCCTCCTGTTATAAATGCAAAAGGCACCCATCCATTCTGCAAGCCATAATAAGCCATTACAGAAAATATCACTGCTAGAATTACAAACACAATTAATACGACTTTGTATTGTTGCTTTAAATAAGACATTGCACCATCACGAACATACTGGGCTATTGTTTTCATTTTGTCGGTTCCCTCACTTTTCTTCATCATGTTTTTGAAGAAGTAATAAGCAAAGCCTAAGGCAAACAATGATGCTATTGGAACAAGATAGAAATAAGTCATAAGGTAATATATTTTATGGGTTAATAATTTTAGAATTTACATCTAAACTGCGAAGCTATGAAAAAACATCAAAAAGTATAATAAATTATTAGGTTTGCGAATACGTAAAACTAACAATGCGAGGCTGAAACAATATTAAAAATCAACTATGACATAATTGTGGCCATACAGACTACAATTTAAAACATTTTAGACCTTTCTTTGTTTAATTAAATTGATTACATTTTTTAATTATATAGTTAGTATGAAGAATCTACATTTTGACACATTACAAGTACATGCTGGACAAGTACCCGACCCGATAGAGGGAACAAGGGTAACACCTATACATCAATCAACTGCATTTGTATTTAAGAATGCTGAACATGGTGCCAATCTGTTTGGATTAAGAGAATTTGGTAATATATACACAAGACTTCAAAATCCAACAACCGATGTTTTTGAGAAGCGAATGGCAGCATTAGAGAAAGGTGTGGCAGCTCTTGCCACTGGTTCAGGACAATCAGCCGAATTTATCGTTATCAATAATATAGCCAAGGCAGGAGACAATATTGTTACATCACCCTACTTATATGGCGGAACTTACAATCTATTTAAAGTATCACTCGCAAGATTAGGTATCGATTTCAGATTTGCAGAAGATGACAGTGCCGAAAATATTGAAAAACTTATTGACGACAAAACCAAAGGCATCTACCTGGAAATGATTGGAAATCCTGAATATAATATTCCTGATTTTGAAAAAATAGTTGCAATGGCTCGCAAACATGATGTTCCTGTGATTGTTGACAACACATTTGCCCAAGGCGGTTATCTATTTAACCCTATCGAGTGGGGAGCTAATGTAGTAGTTCACTCTGCCACAAAGTGGATTGGTGGTCATGGCACATCAATGGGTGGAATTATTATTGACGGTGGAAACTATAACTGGGGAAATGGCAAATATCCTGAATTTAGCGAACCATCCGAGGGCTATCATGGACTTAACTTCTGGAATACTTTTGGTGACAAATCACCATTTGGCAATATAGCCTTTGCGATTAGATGTCGAGTTGAGGGCTTAAGAGATTTTGGACCAGCAATTAGCCCATTTAACTCATTTATGATGCTTCAGGGCCTAGAGACACTATCTCTAAGATCTGAGCGAATCAACTATAATGCACTTGAAATTGCTAAATGGCTTGAAGCACATCCTAAAGTTGAGAAGGTAAACTACCCTGGATTGGAAAGCAATAAATATCACAGCTTAGCAAAGAAATATCTTAAAAACAATGGATTCGGAGGCGTTCTCTCATTCTTTATTAAAGGTGATGAAAAGCAAGCAGCGACAGTGATTGACAATTTGGAGTGGATTAGCCATGTTGCAAACGTTGGTGATGCAAAAACTTTGATTATCCATCCAGCAACAACGACACACGAGCAGTTGCCAAAAGAAGCACAACTTGCAGCAGGAGTATATCCCAATATGCTACGTTTGTCATTAGGTATCGAGCACATTGATGATATCAAAAACGAACTTGAACAGGCTCTTTCAAAACTATAGGTATAACGCTCTAAAGAAATATTAATATAAAAAAGCGTGAAGTGATTTATTAGTCATCTTCACGCTTTCTCATTACTAGTAAAATACCATTTTCTAAACTACTATGGAGTAATAATCTTTTCGATAGCTTTACGATCTTGTAATATCAACCTAAGCTCTTGTTCCAAATCAATTCTACTTACTTCCAGATCCTCAATTTCTACGCGTTGCCAAATCTCCTCCACCCAACGATTTTGAGTAGCCCCAAGCTCATCTACAGCCTGATACCATCTAAGATATAAAAACTTAGGTCCAGCCAATCTTAAGTGCAAAGGATTATCCTTACCAATTTGTGACATGTTAAATGAATGGTTTATCTCTTCAATATAAATTGAATCTCCAGAAAGTCTGAAACTACCATCTACTGTAATTAAAGCACCTTTCTCAGTTGTCATAAAATTGAAAAAGCGACCATCATCACAAATCATCTTAAACATTCCTCTAGGCATACGCTTATATCCATCCTCATTACTATTATGGACAGCTTTTACTTCCCACAATCCAAACATCTGCTTAGCAGTAGCACTCCTTAGTCCTTTCTGCGAAGCCCCACATCCGACAATAAATGCAGTTACACAACAAACAACTGAATAACTAAATAATCTTGTATTCATGATTGTCGAAATTTATGATTATAAATATGCACTATCGACTACAAATATAAGATTATCTTACACATTTGCAACTCTATTATAGACTTATTTTGATATAATTAATTCAAGAATATCTTTAACAGAACTATTATTATTGTATATCAATTTCACTTATTAAATGGGCTCCATTCATAAATTTATCCAGAATAAACAATACATATCTAACATCTACTATAATGCTTCGCTGATAGTCTGGCAAGTATTGAATATCGCCACCAACTCCTTCCCAATTGCGGTCAAAATTTAGACCTATCAATTCACCGTTTGCATTCATAACTGGGCTACCTGAGTTTCCTCCAGTGCTATGTGTTGAAGCAGCAAAGTCTACTGGCATTCGTCCATCTTGAGTAGCATATTGTCCAAAGTCTTTTTTCCCATATAACTCCTTTAGCTTTTCAGGCACAACAAACTCCCAATTGTCTGCATCTTCTTTTTCCATTACACCATCTAGTGTGGTTTGAAATTCATAGTAAACAGCATCGGATGGTTTATAACCTTTTAGTTGACCATACGCCAGCCTTATCGTCAGATTTGCATCAGGAGCATAGGCAGTTACTCCATCCATCTCTAGAATGCCTTCCATATATTTTCTTCTAGCAATATTAAAAGCATTATTATATGAACTCTGCTTTTCTCTTAGCAAATCATATTCGGATTTAACCGATTTTGCAAACTGAAATGCTGGATCATTTTCCAACTTATCTACAGTAGGCTCATCCACAAAACTCTCCAAATTTGATTCACAAGTGAAGATGGAATTATCAAATATAAAATCAACAAGAATATCTACATTTCCATCAAACTTCTTATACAACGCCCCCATATATTCGGGTAGAAACTCTTCATCTACATGATTAGTGTATGCTTTAATCATTGCTTTTGCCACCTTACGATCTACGGCTACGTTATAATCTTTATTTGCAAATTTATTGAAATCCTCCATCAACAATAAGGTATATTCCTCAATTTTGGCCTTATTATTTTCGTTTAAAGCTGTTACAAGTATATCTGAATGTTTAGTAGGAACATCGGCAATCTCAACACCTCTGATTATTGCCTCTAAAAGATATGTGCTTCTAGATCGATAATCAGCCCTATCATTAATAATAGATTCTATTGTATTAATTGCTTCAATATACTCGGGCTTATTATTATTTGTTGCCCAATCAATAACTCTATTTTGTTGTAGACGTTTAGTTTTCACAAAGTCACGCATATCTATGGCCCAGTTAGAACCGATAGCTCTTTTATAAGAGTTTGTAGAACCTGAATATTTTGATGCATATTGAATCTTAATAGAAGGATCAGCCAACATTTCCTCTAACATTACCTCTTGTCGAACCTTTCTCATATTAATCAGAATATCATTGTCAATATCCCGTCTCTCCTCTACTTCCCACGAAGTATAAAACTTATTAGTAGTACCAGGAAATCCCATCATCATAACAAAATCATTTTCACTAATACCTTTGGTAGAAACAGAAAGCCATCGTTTAGGATTTAATGGGATATTATCAGGAGAATACTCTGCTGGATTACCATCTTTATCGGCATAAATTCTGAAAACAGAGAAGTCTCCCGTATGACGAGGCCATGTCCAATTATCAGTGTCTGCACCAAACTTACCCACTGAGCTAGGAGGAGCAGCCACCAATCGCACATCTGAGAATATTTTCTTAACGAACAAAAAATATTGATTTCCATCAAAAAAAGGTTTTATTTCGACATCCATGCCTATATTGCTCCTAATATAGTCTTCACCAATCTTCTCGATAGCAATCTTTCTCAAATAATTAGGTGATAAATACATCACACCATCTTTGTCCTGATCCTTATCTCTGTGAAGTGCATCTTTCACGTATTGAGTTACGTCTTCTATACGGTCAATAAAAGTCACTGTCAGACCTGGATTTGGTAACTCTTCGCCTAAATTAATTGCACAAAAACCTTCTTCCAGATAATTATTCTCAATAGAACTGTGATTTTGTATTTGCCCATACCCACAATGATGATTAGTAAGCACGAGACCTTTAGAAGAGATTACAGCACCCGTGCACCCTCCTCCAAATTGCACTACTGCATCCTTAATAGACAATCCATCAGGGTTATAAATATCATAATCATTCAATTTCAGCCCCAGATGTTGCATTTCAGCTATTTTTTGCTGTTTAAGTAAGTGTAACATCCACATACCTTCATCTCCATAAGCCGACAAAACGGCCATAACTAAAGCAATTGTTATTGCAATCTTCTTAAACGACATATATGATTATTTTTTTGGTTATTCACACTTTATAGTATAAAAAAAACAACTTCGATTCTGCTCTTATTATCAATAAAGTAAATAGAGCAAAATCGAAGTCACAAAGGAAATCAATACTTCCTAATTATACAAACTCATCTCCATATCTAAACTTAACATCAGTAACAAAGTGTTTAATTCGTTGTTCTTCCTCTTTTTTACAAATAAGAAGTGAGTTATCAGATTCTGCTACTATATATCCCTCTAAGCCCTGAAGAACTACCAACTTATTATCATTCATAGTCACAATATTATCACTACTATCAAAAAATAAAGACTTGCTATTGAAGCTAACATTATTATCCTCATCCTTATCCGACACCTCATATAATGCTCCCCACGTTCCCAAATCCGACCATCCAAAATCTGAACCTATAACATATACATTATCTGCTTTTTCAAGTATTCCATAATCAATAGATATATTGGCACAGAATGGAAAAGCTTTATCGATGAACTCCTTTTCTTGATTAGTATTAAACTTATCTTTACCCTCAAGCATTTTATTATATATATCAGGCAAATACAATTTAAATGAGTCTAAAATGGAGTTTACATTCCATAAAAATATACCTGAATTCCAAACAAACTCGCCACTCTCAAAAAACACTTTTGCTAAGTCTAGATTAGGCTTCTCTGTAAAAGTTTTCACTTTCTTAATTCCATCCACTTCGACGCTATTTTCTTGAATGTAGCCATATCCCGTTTCAGGTCGACTGGGTGTAATCCCCAGCGTCAACAAAAAAGGATTCTTCTCTACAAACTTAAGTCCTCGCTCAATTTCTTGTAGAAATATGTCTTCTTTCATAATTAGATGATCCGAAGGTGCCACAACAATATTTGCTTGAGGATTCTTGGCAAATATATGAAATGCTGCATATGCAATTGCAGGTGCAGTATTACGACGAAGCGGCTCAAGTAAAATCTGGCTATCAGAAAGCTTAGGCAACTGATTCTTCGTTATTTCAAAATAAGAATCGTTAGTTACAATATAAATATTTTCAGTTGGAATTAGCTTCTCAAATCTATCAAATGTATTTTGAAGCAATGAACGACCTGTACCAAAAAAGTCAAGAAATTGTTTAGGCCTTTCCTCTCTACTAAATGGCCAAAAGCGACTACCAACGCCGCCACTCATAATTACGCAATAATTATTATTGTTTCTCATCATTAAGAGATTAAATATTTGTAAATAGTTCTATTCTATGAAGATCACTCAACTTGTAGTTATTCGTGTCTTTTTAGATAACATAGAATAATCACATTAAGTTTAAACCAATATTATAATTTATCTGATAAAGATAAAAATAATTCATTAGGTATTGGTCTAAACAAATGATGTTTCTGAAAAAAACACCGAAACTATTTTATTATTATAAATATTTATGTACTTTTGCATTCGCATTTACGCAATGCCCAGATGGCGGAATTGGTAGACGCGTTGGTCTCAAACACCAATGGATGCAAGTCCTTGCCGGTTCGATCCCGGCTCTGGGTACTACAAATCCCTGATAATCGAATGATTATCAGGGATTTTTCTTTTATAATATATTCTAAAAGTATACAAAACAACAAAAGCCTGAAAACAATAGACTTATTCCCCTTTGCTTTCCCATATTGGAGATAATTCATATTTTTGCACTAAACCAATAATGATATCTCGATATGGTAACAACTGAAAAAATGCAAGCGACATGCAACAGAATACCTAAGTACATGACAAAAAACCAAATATATTTAGATCATTCTTAGAAGTGTCATCAATCAAGACTTGAAGCGTTAAAAAACAGAGGCGTACGTCTCCCTTTATTTACATTTATTTGCAATTAGGATGTTTCATAATGCTTTAATAATGTTAATATAAGCGTTCTTTTTATTTTGATTTTAGGCTTTAGATTGATTATTAGTTTATTGCAATGATTTCGTCTTGAGTAATAATTTTCCGGTGGGCTAAAAAAAATATTTTTTTAGGGATAAAAGGGCTTTCAGACAGGTGTGAATGTTTTTATTATGATCCGTTTTTTGCTCTGTAAGCTTAAAAAACTAATTATTATCCTTTATTAACTCTAATCTATGACTGATAGTGTTAATATATTTCACATTTGAGGATGAAAATAGTCAAACAAATTTTTTTGTTTGGTGATTATGCTTCTAGGTGGACTAAACAAATTTTTTTATTAGGGTGTCAGGTCTTATTTATTGCTCTATAAATTA
>CAYFTB010000098.1:0-9036 GCA_964345875.1 uncultured Proteiniphilum sp. | reverse complement strand
GCAATCATTATGTAGTAAATCAATGTTGCTAATGAACTTAATGCTGCAACAACATATGTATATCCTGCCCATCTCAGTGCATCTGTAGCTTGATTGTGATTGCTCGAGTCGGTTATCCCTGCGCTGCTTAGCCATCTTAAAGCTCTTGCAGTTGCATTAATTTCTACGGGAAGAGTAACAAAACTGAAAATTGTTGTTAACGCAAATAATCCAATGCCAAACCAAAGAAGTTGTGGGAAGATACTTATTGTAAATATTCCAGCTAGCAAAATCCATGTTACCCACTTTGAGGCTACACTAACCGCTGGCACTAATGACGATCGCATTTTAAGAGGAGCATATCCAAATGCATGTTGTAATGCATGGCCTGTTTCGTGAGCCGCAACTGCAGCTGCTGCTACACTGGTGCTACCAAAAACTGGTTCGCTAAGATTGATTGTTTTGTTAGTAGGATTGTAATGGTCTGTAAGTTGTCCTCTAACTGATATTACTTGTACATCAAAAATACCATTATCGTGAAGCATCTTCTCTGCCACATCTCTTCCTGTCATTCTATTTCGTAGTGGAATATTAGAGTATTTTCTAAACCTGCTTTGAAGCATGTTCTGTACTACAAAACCCAGTACAGCTATTAAAATCATTAATGTCCAAACTCCTGTCATAATTGTTTTAATTTTATATTTTTAAAATTGAATCGAATTCAAAACTATCACAAATATTTGAGATAGCAATTGTTCTTTGATTTGATATTTCAAAAAACGTACCATTTTTCTATTATGTCAAATTTGTCATAAAGTTTGAGTAACTTGCGACGTTTTTTCAAAAACAGTAAAGAGTTATATATAATCACTATAAAATGAAGGGAATAATTATCATACTTAAACGATTTTTGCCACCATATAAAAAGTATGTGGCATTATCTTTTATATTTAATATTATAACAGCAATACTTAATGTCTTTTCGCTTGCAACTATAATTCCAATATTGCAAGTGCTATTTAAAGTAAATACAAAGGTGTTTGAGTTTATACCTTGGGGTAGCAAAGATTTATCAACAATAGATTTGATACTTAATAACGGCAACTGGTATTTTACTCAAATGATCGATCAGTATGGTGGGAGCAAAACATTAATGTTTTTAGCAGCAGCTTTGGTGGTGCTTACTTTATTTAAAACGGGAACTGCTTATTTGGGTGCATATTTTACTATTCCTATGAGGACAGGTGTAGTTAAAGATATCAGGAATAATGTGAATGATAAAATTTTGACATTGCATATAGGCTTTTTTTCGGAAGAACGTAAAGGTGACATAATGGCCAGAATTTCGGGTGATGTAAATGAGGTTGAAAACTCGGTGATGAGTTCTCTCGATATGTTGTTTAAGAATCCTATATTGGTACTCATATATCTCACAACAATGATTGTACTGAGTTGGCAGTTAACCCTTTTTGTCTTTGTAGTTTTACCAATAATGGGCTATGTTATGGGCACTGTAGGTAAAAATCTGAAGAAGAGATCTTTTGAAGCACAAAACAAATGGGGAGAATTAATGTCTCAGATTGAAGAGACTTTAGGTGGTTTGAGAGTTATCAAGGCATTTAATGCAGAAGATAAGATTTCTAAACGATTTCATATTGGAAGTGATCAGTTTCGAAAGATGTCAAACAGGATAGCACGTCGTCAATATCTTGCACATCCTATGAGTGAATTTTTAGGAACACTCACCATTGCCATAGTACTTTGGTTTGGTGGTTCACTCATACTTGGTGGTTCAGGAATAATAGAGGCTGCCACTTTTATTTATTATCTAACAATTTTCTATAGTATAATTAATCCGATAAAAGAATTTTCAAGATCAGCTTATGCAATTCAGCGTGGATTGGCCTCAATGGAGAGAATTGATAAAATATTGATTGCAGAGAGCAGCATAAAAGAACCGACCAAGCCTCTTAATCTGTCTTTTGATAAACATATTCATTATGACAATGTATGGTTTAAGTATGATGATGAGTGGGTTTTGAGAGGAATTAATCTGAAGGTGGAAAAAGGAACTACAATTGCTTTGGTGGGTCAATCTGGTTCTGGAAAATCAACAATTGCAGATTTATTACCACGGTTTTATGATGTTCAGGAAGGTTCTGTAAATATTGATAGTATAAATATAAAGGATTGCACCACTCATGATTTAAGGTCAAAAATAGGATATGTAAATCAAGAGGCTATTTTATTTAACGATACTTTTTATAATAATATTGCCTTTGGAGTTAGTGACACTACTGAAGAAGATATTATAGAGGCTGCAAAAATAGCTAATGCTCACGAATTTATTATTGCCACTCCCGAAGGATATCAAACTAATATTGGAGATAGAGGAGGGAAGATTTCAGGTGGGCAAAGACAAAGAATCAGTATTGCTAGAGCTGTGTTAAAGAATCCAGAGATATTGATTCTTGATGAGGCCACCTCTGCGCTAGATACGGACTCAGAACGTTTGGTACAAGAGGCTCTGGAAAAGCTAATGAAAAATAGAACTACTATTATTGTTGCACATCGTCTTTCAACTATTAAAAATGCAGACGTAATATATGTGATGCGAGATGGACAAATTGTTGAGACAGGTGATCACAACTCATTGTTATCCATGAATGGAGTATATACAAAGTTATGTGCTATGCAAGGCGAATTATCTTCTAATTAGAAGTTGTACAGCCATTTATATATTACAATAAACGAGAATAAATCTAATCTATTCTCGTTTATTGTTTGTGGGTTATTAATTTGCAGAATCTAATAACTCAAATCTTGAATTTAAGCTTTGAAATTCAGGAACAATTTCTTTCATTTTTCTAACAATCGACATGTCGTCGAATTGATAAGATAGATTTATTAACTCGTCAATTTCTTTTTTGACAGTTGTAAAATCATAATCTCTAACATGAGCTATCATTATCTTTTCGTGATGAGTTTTTGTAGTGTTTTCAGAATTGTTTAATAATTCCTCATAAAGTTTCTCTCCATGACGTAGTCCTGTAAACTCTATTTTGATGTTTTTAGCTCCTGAAAGAAGAATCATTCGTTTAGCGAGATCAACAATTTTTACGGGTTTTCCCATATCGAATATATAAATTTCACCTCCTTTACCCATTAGTCCGGCCTCTAATACTAATTGGCAGGCTTCAGGTATTGTCATGAAGTATCTGATTATCTCAGGGTGGGTTACAGTAACTGGTCCTCCTCTTTTTATTTGCTCTCTAAATAATGGTATAACAGATCCATTAGAGCCTAATACATTTCCAAAACGAGAAGTTACAAATTCTGTTTTTGATTCTGAACTTGTACGTTGCAGGAAGTGACCATATGATTGTACATATATTTCGCTAATTCTCTTTGAACAACCCATCACATTTGAAGGATTAACAGCTTTATCGGTAGAAACCATAACAAACTTTTTGGTTCCATACTCAACAGCAAGGTCAGCAATAATTTTTGTTCCTAGAACGTTGTTTTGAATAGATTCAGAAACATTCGTTTCCATCATTGGAACATGCTTATACGCTGCTGCATGAAATACGTAATGAGGCTTAAATTCAGAAAACACCTGTCTCATTCGTTGTTCGTTGCTAATATCTGCAATTATAGTCTCTGTATGAAGATTTACCCATTCTTTTTGAAGTTCTAGGTACATGTCATGAAGTGGTGTCTCCGCTTGGTCAATTAAAATGATGTTGTAAGGATTAAATGTAGCTATTTGTCTCACTATTTCACTTCCTATAGAACCTGCAGCACCAGTAACCAAAACTCTTTTTCCTTCTATTTGTTTTGATATTCCTTTCATGTTTATGTTGATAGGATTGCGGGATAGTAAGTCTTCGATCTGTACTTCTTTTAAATTTTTTGAAGTTGATTTGCTGCTATTCCATTCGCTCAGAGGTGATGCTGTCAGTAGTGCTATATTGTTGTCGAGCATTTTTTCAAGAAACGCGGGGGTTTCCTTCATGCTCATTTTATGAGTTGAAATGATTACTTGTTTTACTTGTTTTTTTAAAATATTATCAACAATTTTCTCATTGTTTCCGAATACGTTAACCCCCATCAGCTTTTTACCTATCATTTCTTCGTCATCGGTGATAAAACCTCTAATATCATATAGGGATGTTTTGTCAACCTTGATAGCTTTTGCAAGTGACATTCCCCATTCTTTCGTGCCATAAATCATTGTTGGAATAGAAACTTTAGGCTCTAGATTTATCGAGTCATAGAATTCTTTTACTATTACCCGGGAAAGAGTCATAAGCATTGTGTTCAATGTAAACGCTCCCCAGAATGTAGTACTAGAGAATGATGGTATAACACCTACCTCTCTGAGAAATAGCACAAAAAAGAAAGCTAATGAATAGCTTACGGCTAATGATAGTGCGATTCTTATAATATCATAGAAAGCAGAGAATCTTAATACCCCAAGATAAGTTTTGAAAATAATAAATCCAATCCAGTTAAAGATTACAAGCGAAATTACAATGCAATATGTTGATGGTAATATTCCACTAATAGCACTAGATAGTCCATAATGAAATAAATACGCAATTAGAGCTGATATTAGTATTAGCATTGTATCAAAAACAAACACATAGAATCGTGATGAAATACGATTTGCAAAGAGTTTTTTAAAATAATTCATCTCTGAAGATATAATAAGTTGGATATTAGTTGTTCTGATATTTATAATTAAATGACATATGTTTCACTTACAATTGAGTCAATCGTCTTGTCATGAGCATCAACAGGGACACTGTCTACTATCTGAAAATCAAAACATATGGCTGTTTTGTAAGCATTTATCTTAGGCAAAAGTCGATCATAGTATCCTTTGCCTCTTCCTAGTCTGTTTAATGATCTGTCAAATGCAACTCCTGGAATTATAGCAAAATCAATTTCGTCGTAATTAAGAAAATCCTCCCCAATAGGTTCCTTTATTCCAAAACGTGATATTTTTATATTTTGTTCTGAAGTATATTCTCTTAGTATCAGACCTGCTTTGGTAACTATAGGAAATATAATTCTTTTATTCATCTTATAGCTTTCTATCAACAGCGATGTATCAACTTCATCAGGCATACTATAATAAAGTAATATTGTTTTTGAATCTTTGAAAGATTGTAATTTTGTGAGATTTTCAATCACATTGACTGACATTTGTGATAATTGATCTGTTGAATATTTTTTCTTTAGAAAAGCAATCTTTTCCCTTAGTTCATTTTTAGCTTCTACTTTCATTTTCCACACGCCGCATGGCTTTTGTTGCTGAATTATTTCTAATCAAACGCAATATGTGATTTTGTCATACTATATTCCTTGCTTCTTACGGATTCAGGAGCTACTTTGCCATCTTCAATTAGTTCAATTGCCTTTTTAAACAGAGTGTCGTCCTGCATATAAACAGGATAAAAACCGTCTTCTCCAAAGAAGTTTCTTATAATATATGATATTAATTGTTTTTCAAAAATCTTTCGTGACTCCTCAATATAGTATGGGCGTGGCCTTATGCCATTATTATCTGCATAACTAACCATATTAAGAACTAATGGTTGGCGTTGCAAGAAACTCTCAAGTTCTTGATAAGATTCAAACTCACTTAGTTTGTTCTTGTTCATATCTGAATATATCATGGCATATTCTTGGATATAATCTCTGTTGGCGAGGCTGCTGTAGTATGAATTGAAACCAAGTGTATCTCTTGGCATGAATATGTCAGGCATAATACCATCTCCGCCATATACCGTTCTGTCTCCAATGGTTTTAAAAGGGGTTAATCCTGATGCAGAGTCTGTATTAACATAGTCCCCTTTCATATACCTGCTTATGGCTTCCATTTCATATTCACTGTTTTTTCCTTTCTCATACTTGCGCTGTATAGAACGACCTGAGGGAGTGTAATATCTAGCTACTGTCAATCGTACTGCAGAACCATCAGGGAATAGACGTTGACTTTGTACTAGTCCTTTTCCAAAGGAACGTCTGCCAATTACAAGTCCTCGGTCATGATCTTGAATAGCTCCAGCAAATATTTCGCTGGCAGAGGCACTCATTTCATCAATAAGTACTACTATTTCATCGTTTTTGCATGTGCCCGATCCATTTGCATAATTATCCTCTCTAGGGAAATTATTTCCATCAGCGTAAACAATAAGGTCTCCCTTTTGTAAGAACTCATTGACCATGGCAATTACCACTTCTAGAGATCCACCACTATTCCCACGTAAATCTATTACAAATGAGTTTGCTCCTTTGCTTTTAAGTTTTGATAAGGCAGAAATGAATTCATTAAAAGTGTTATATCCAAAAGTCCCGACTTTAATGTATCCAGTATTCTCAGTTTGCATAAAAGAAGCCTGAACGCTATTCATAGGGATATCTCCCCTTGTTACAACGATATTTGTTAAATCTTGACTTCCTTCTCTTTTTAATCCTAATTTAACTTCTGACCCCTTCTCACCTCTAAGTCTGTTAAGAATTTCAGCGTTGGCTATTTTTATATTAGCAACTGAACTATCATTTACATTGACGATCCTATCCCATTGTTTAATACCCGCAGCTTCCGAAGGACCTCCTGGTACAATGCTAGTTACAACTATAGTATCTCTTATAACATAAAAACTAACACCAATTCCTGAAAAGTGTCCTTCCATCTCTTCATTAACACGCTTCATATCTTTAGCTGAAATATAAGAGGAGTGGGGGTCTAGTTCTTGCAGAATTTTAGGTAGTGCATCTTCCACAATCTCTCTCATATCAACAGTGTCAACATAAGATCTGTCAATATAACCTAAAACTGCTTCTAGCTTACCTATTTTTCCAGATATCCCATTTTCACCTTTTGCTGAATATTTATTGCCAATGAATATACCAATGGCTATACTTAATCCAACTATTAATGGAATCCATATCTTAAATTTGTTCTCAGAATTCATCAAATTGTATAATATATAGATTATTCGTTTATATCAATTTCTACAAGCTCTATGTTCACTCTTTTTAGTAAGTCTAGTCCATCGCTAAGTCTGTAAGAGTGGGCATAGACGACTCTCTTTATTCCAGATTGAATAATTAACTTGGCACATTCAATACATGGCGAAGATGTTACATATAGTGTAGCTCCTTCACTGCTGTTGTTAGAACGAGCAATTTTAGTAATTGCATTTGCTTCCGCATGCAGAACGTATGGTTTTGTTGTGTCGTTCTCGTCTTCACATATATTCTCAAAACCCGCAGGAGTTCCATTATAACCATCTGAAATAATCATTTTGTCTTTTACCAAAAGTGCTCCTACCTTTCGTCTTTTGCAATACGAGTTTTCGGACCAAATAAAAGCCATTCGCATATAACGTTTATCCAGTTGTTCTTGTTTTGTTGGGTTGAAATTGTTCATATTAAATCATATTGCTTTAAAACTCATGTCGAGGCTTTTCACAGAATGGGTTAATGCACCTACAGAAATGTAATCTACGCCACATTCAGCGTAACTCCTGATAGTGTCATATGTTATGCCTCCAGATGATTCCAATTCTACTCTTTTGTTTACAATTTCTACTGCTTGGGCTGTTTGTTCAGGTGTGAAATTATCTAGCATAATTCTATCTACACCTCCAATTTCCATAACCTGGTTTAATTCCTCGAAGTTTCGAACTTCTATTTCAATTTTAAGGTCTTTGTTATGTTCTTTCAGGTAGTTTTTCGCGCCAGTTATTGCGTTTTCAATACCACCTGCAAAGTCAACATGGTTGTCTTTAAGTAAAATCATATCAAAAAGACCAATTCTGTGATTTACTCCACCTCCAATTAGAACTGCTTTCTTTTCAAGCATTCTCATTCCAGGTGTTGTTTTGCGTGTGTCTAATATTTTTGTGTTAGTTCCCTTTATGCGTTCTACATAATGATTAGTAGTCGTAGCTATTCCGCTCATGCGTTGCATAATATTCAATATTAATCGCTCTGTTTGTAGCAATGATCTGATTTTGCCAGACACTACAAAAGCAATATCACCTGGATTTACATGAGATCCATCTTTTATTCTGATATCCACGTCCAAGTCATTATCAAAATATTTAAAAATGGAAGTTGCTATATCCACTCCTGCAATTATTCCTTCTTCCTTAATTAGTAGTTGTGATTTTCCTATTGCACTCTCAGGAATACTACTTAGGGTTGTGTGGTCACCATCTCCAATATCTTCTGCAAAAGCAAGTTCAATAAGCCTCGCTATTAATTCATTAGTTATATTCATTAATATGTATCTTGTAATAATTACTTTGAATAAAAATATACTCCCATTTAGCTTAAAAGTAAAACTTATTATTATGCTCTAATAATTAATAATTAGTTTAAGTCGTAAGATTGGGAAATAAATATGAGGACAGAGATTTTATTGAGAATATTTATTATGGTCTTAACAAAACTAGTCTCAAATTATAAAGTGCAAAAATATGAAAAATAATAGATTATCTTTGCACTTTAGTTGCTAATTTAATGTAAAATAGTATCAATATAAAAGATATGAGAACAATATTAATGTCAGTTGGTAAAACCGATGATGCTCTCTTTACACAAATCATAGAGGCCTATAAAAGCAAATTAAAGTTTTACTTGCCTTTTGACACGGAAATTATTCCTGATGTGAAAATATCGAAAAAGATATCGGAAAAGGAACAAAAGTTAATCGAGGGGAAAGTTATAATGAAGTACATTAAAGATAGTGACTATGTAGTACTTCTTGATGATAAAGGTAAGCAGCTTACGTCAGTTGGATTTTCAAAATATATTGAGAAAAAGACATATTCAGTACCTAAAAGATTGGTATTTCTAATAGGTGGACCTTATGGCTTTTCTGATGAAGTGTATAGTAGATCCAATGAAAAGCTATCCTTATCAAAAATGACATATACACATCAGATGGTTCGTTTAGTTTTTGTAGAACAGTTATATCGTGCTATGACAATTTTAAATAATGAGCCATATCATCATGAATAGTTTTGTAATTAA
>CAYFTB010000097.1:0-9205 GCA_964345875.1 uncultured Proteiniphilum sp. | reverse complement strand
GTGGGCAGAAGTTAAGCGTAACTCACCAAACTGCAATAGCTGGTGTTGTGATTCCTATGACCAATGTGATGACACCGCTAACTACGGCACAGATATCGCAAACGTTTAAGACTGATTATTGTGGCAATGTGATTTATGAGAATGGTGTGATAAGTAAGATACTTACAGAAGAGGGCTATATCACTCTCTCTGGCACAACACCCACTTATCACTATTATCTGAAAGACCATCAAGGTAATAATCGTGTTGTAATCAATCAAAGTGGCACGGTAGAACAGGTAAATCACTACTATGCCTTTGGTGGATTGATGGGCGAAAGCACCTCGGGAGGCACCCAGCCCTACAAATACAACGGCAAGGAGCTTGACCGCATGCATGGTTTAATTTATTGTCTTGGCATTAAACTGGGCAGAGTGATCTACCTCGAGGATTGCGGTAACGTTGGCACAGTAGAGTTGCTACAGATCCTTTAAGCCTTGAGTATGCAGAGTGATTTAGAAAATCCCTACCACTCTTCGCTTGTCGTCTTTCAATATGCCTACATCTTCGAAGGAGGGCATTTTCCTGCCCAATGCATCTGTGGCAACCCACGTATCGGTATACAAATCTCGGTAGTCTGGATAACTGTTACCGTATTCAAACTTCTTGTCAATCTCTTTCAGGTCGGAGATATGAGTGTTGTTTCCCATATTGCTGTACGCACCGAATAATATTGCCATCAATAAAACGGCCATCATCTTTTGAATAATACCTGTTAACTTGTTCATTTTTCTGTTGTTTTTATTTTTAACATAATACTCCCTGTTTACTAATTCCATATAACACGTGCTACTTCTGCTTTACTTCATGTAAAACAGCTCCTCTAAAGGTATGGATACAGGTGAATTATCTTCGTTTACCTCCATGATATCGGCCATGTAGTCCCACCATTTTTTTACCACGGGATCCGTACCAATCTCTTGGGATGATTGGTCGCCATCAATCTTCTGAGTTGCGAACAGGGTATTGGTCTCTTTATCCCAGAATATGGAATAATCATGCACGCCAGTGTCTTTCAGAAGTCGTTTCAGCTCTGGCCAGATTGAGGAATGCCTCTTTTCATACTCTTCTTCTAATCCTGGTTTTAAAAACATCTTGAATGCTACTCTTTTCATGTTATTCTTTTATTTTAAAATGTAAATATGTACTCGCTCACGGAGAGTGAAATATTGATAATAGTGGAATTTATTCACTACTCTATCTTTGTTAATCCTTGAAAACTCATATATTGTTCCGTGATGTTTAGCTCATAAATTGTGTTGCGCGTTTCAATCGTAGTTAGGATATGCGTATTGAAGCCTCTTCCCGCATCGTTGTCATAGATCCATGATAGAGTTGGCCATAAGCAGGCACAGAGCGTTACTGTTCGGTAAAAATCCATCCTCACAACAGCCTGCCCGTGGTGCGACATTTGGATGTAGTCGCAGTCCAGCTCGTTTCGGTAGGGGCCATTTAGCAATTTAGCCCCTGATTCGGCCCCCTCGTCGGCAAGAAATAGAACCGACTTAATAAGATCCCATGCTTTTATTATCATACTCGAATTATTATATGGAAATAATTAGATCACTTCATCTAGTAAGTCTTGTATAAAAGCCTCCACCTTGAGATTGGTCACGTTGTATAGGTTGCCCCATATACCACTATCTTCTTTACTGATACTAATTTACAACCATGGATATGTTGCGATGGAGGCCGATGATTGTCCGGGAACTTTAAGCTCGGGGATTACATCGATTCCTCGCTGGCTGGCGTAACGCACTATTTTTCGGATCTCATCCTGGGTGTAAAATATTTTTTACATGGAAATGTGTCTGAATATCTTGTTCTTCAATAAGATATGTAATATACTCTCTACCGATGGCAGATCTTGAATCCACATAGATTGGACATACTTTGTCGACAAAGAAATGATCGCCCGATACAGTGACGTGGAATGGTTTGGGAGCCACCGATAGTATATTACTGTTACGCGATGACAGGTTAGTCCCATAAAAGAAAAACAGATAGGTGATAAAAAATAATCTAAATTTCATCTTCTATTTATTTAAAGTACCGCGACAGGCTACCTACACGCGATACTTAAATTTGTTTTTTTATCGATTTTTGATGTGGTAATGACCAGAAGGGAAAGCATAGCTTAATACTCTCTCGGATGATTCAATCCGCGAGAACAGATCCTCATCCCATATTTTTCCGTTGACAATAAATTCTCCTTCGAAGGGCAACGTAACGAGACCCGTTGAATTAGCTGGAATTGAAATTTCCCAGTCGAAACTGCCATTTTCATTTCTCCAGCTGCTTGTTACTTCTCCATATGGGGTATGAATAGTTGCTTTAGCCCAGGGAAGGTATTCGCAGAATAAAGGTTCAAAACGGATAACTTTGAATCCATATCCTGTAGGATCGGGTCGTATTCCAGCGATGTCTTCGAAGAAGGTGACATCGTATCCTGCTTGCATGGGGTGGTTGCGTGAAGCTGTTTTCGCGGCTTCACGAGTCATCTCGTTAACAGGAAGTGTTTCCCAAAGTGAAGTAGCCTTGGCCTGCTTCCACATCCATTCAAAACTATTTTCCCCTTTCTTGGTAAACATCTTCCAGGCTGCTTCGGCATTACCGTGGCGAGCGAGCATGCTCCCGATACGACATATACCAAATATACCCGCATGCATGAACCCTTCACTTTTTTTGTTCATGTTCCGTACTATGGCGTCAGCTACAGCTTTTTCATCGCCCGAGGGAACCAAACCTAAATCGAGAGCCATGGCATCGGCTGTTTGTGTGCCAAACGTATTTTCAGCTGGGTTGTACAAGACAGCCACAAGCTCCTGTGATATCTTTTCTTTCCATGAGGCAAATGTTTGCGCATCTTCTTTTTTCCCTAGTAATAAGGCCACTTGTTCCATGATATGGGTATCCAGATAATGGAACGCAGTAGAAGTAAATTCAACCGGTGTATCTTCTACAGAAGCGTACCTGGGTGTGCACCAATCGCCGAGTCCCTGGTAAACGATAGAAGTCGTCTCTGAGCTGTATTTCTTTGTCCTATCCTCATCCTTAGCCAGCGATTTCACGTGTTCTGTCCACTGTTTCATCATTGGATAATACTCTTCGAGTATTTCCTTGTTCCCATTATACACGTACATCCACCAGGGAAGTTGAACAATCACGGTTCCCCAATCAGGAGAGGCCACTCCGCAGAGTCGTTTCCCAGGTGCAATCATATAGGGGATTCCCGCGGGTTTATCGGCAAAATAGAACGTGTTATTATACCTCTCGTGAAAGAGTGTATTCTTCTCCTCCCTAGAGGCTCCGGTACGTATGTCACCAAGGTACTTTTGCCAAAAGTTATCTGTCTGAAAGTTCAGATTGACCATTTTCACGTACGCGTGTACATCGCCCAACCATCCGCATTTTTCCCGTATAGGACAATCGGTGGGAAGCCCGTGAAGATTGCTCTTCACCGTACGTACAGCTAACTCGTGTAATTTGTTAATCTGTTCGTCAGCGCACTCAAACGTGCCGCTGTGTTCAATATCGGTATGGGCGACCACCAGTTTGAGGGTTGAGTTATCTGGCTCTCCAGAGAATCCAGACAACTCGGCATATCGGTAGCCGTGGTACGTGAAACGGGGAGACCACTGTTCTAGGGATCCCCCTTTACAGATGTATTTGTCTTTGAATATATCTCCATGGTGAATCCAGCCTGTGGAAACGAAGCACAAGCTTCCGGCACTGTCAATCTCTTCCGAGAAACGAATAGAAAGGTGTGTGCCTTTGGGTTGTTGAACCTCCAACAGAGGAATGCCTGCTACGTTCACTCCAAAATCATAAACCCAGTTGCCTGCAGGGTCTTTCCATATATCTTGCGCGGTGATCACCTCTTTCTTTCGGATGGGCTCAATAACTTGAGGTAAAAGGCTGGGAGGGACATTTTCCATTGCTAGTATTGCCGGATGCCACCCGTCTGAAGGTAGCTTCGGCTCACACCAATCTGAAATTTCCATCCGGGCATCGTATACTTCTCCTAAGTATATGTTGGTTCGAAGGATGGGTCCCTCTTTCCACACCCAACTTTCATCACTCTTAAGTAGCTCTCGCGTGCCATCGTCAAAAAACAACACTATCTGAAGCCGAAACATAGGATCGCCATATGAAAATGGAGCCTCGCCCCACGCTTCTTTTTGAGAGAACCATCCCCCACCTAGTATCACTCCTATGCTGTTGGCTCCTCTTTGAATGTGTTCTGTTACATCCAACGTACTGTAAAGCGCGTAGTGGTCATAGTCAGTTTGTGCTGGATCCAGAAAGCGGGTAGAATCTACTAAATGACTGTTGATATAGAGCTCGCCAGCTCCAAGACCACAGAAATAGGCCAGCGCTTTCATTGGAGTCCCTCGGTCGAGACTGAACTCCTTGCGAAAATAGGGTAGAGGTTGGTCTTCAGTTCGAGGGTATGTGATCCATTGAGCCTCCCATGAATCCTCGCTCAACAAACCGGTAGAAAAATATGCGGGATCGCTCCATTCGCTCACGTTGCCTGAGTTATCCCATATTCTCACTCGCCAGTAGTAAAAGGTTGCATCTTGCAAGGATAATACCGGCTTAATATTAAACTGTTCTTCGGAAAGTTGTTTTCCTGATTTCCATAGGTCTGCTTTTCCTTTTGTTAACAGATTCTCACTAGAAGCTATCTCTATCTCCCAAGCGGTTTGAGCCACCCTTTCAAGGGAGGTGGTTATTTCCCAACTAAACAAGGGAAAATCTATTCCCTCGGGATCGGTCAAGTTGCGACACTGTAGTGTATCTACCCAGATCTTTTTATCTGAGATTGTCTTACATGAAACAAGTAGTAGCAATGCTCCGAAAAAAAATGGGATAATTTTGTAATTAAATCTACCTCCGTACGCGGTTCTATTATTTTCAGTCATAAATTTGGGGCTTATGATATGTTAAAGTATAGCACGAAGCCATTTTCCCGAGAGTGAATCGTCGATATCAAGTACTAATTGTTTTCCCTTCACCTTAGTGGGAATAGTTTTATCGCCTTGTTGCACGATGGGGGCTTTCCCTTTCTGCACGATAGGCAACGCTACCTGTCCTGTTCCAGTGATCTGTATTTGATAAACGGTCTCTTTCTCGTTTGCTTCTGGGATAAAGATAATTTTTGCCAGGGGATGCTTGGCGAATCTGTATTCATAGCCATCAATTATGATTTCTTTACAGCTATTACCAATAAAGGCGGTTAACCGGTGATCTTCATTCATGCGGAATGCCATAGAACTGTTTCCGTTGTACGTGATATAGTGTCCATTAATCGGCATATTGTCTAGCTCCAGCGTATCGGGGGGTAGTGGGTTCACCGATAGGGATTGTGCATCCCTCCCACTATCACGGGAAAATCCGTCGTGCCAGTTTTCTCTATGGGTGCGGTAATGACGTACCACCATAGTTGTGGTGTTTGGGAAGGTTGTGACAAAGTAGTCTGAGGTGCGTGATACTACCGAAGGATTGTCATTCACGTTGGGTATTCGTCCCGTTGCGGGGTAAGCATCGGCGGCATGAAGCACTTCAAATAGCGTGCGTGTTTCGTATCCGAGACTATGCGACTGATCATCACGTGGGCGGAAACCAAGGTAGTAGAATGCTCCTTTCCCGTGCTTAGTTTTCACGCCTATGGTCTTTCCATCGCATTGTGCCACCACCTCGTTATCGTTGGGTTCAGCAGGATAAATTCGATCTACCAGGAAGTCAGTCAAAATAGTTTGTGACGACACATCTGAGAAACTCCCGCTAAAGGTGATCTCTTTACCGGCAGCAATTTCACCCATATATCCGTCGTGTTGGTAGTTAACCCCTGCCAATTGCTGCCACTGTACCGTGCAATCTCTCCCTTCCGAGTCGAGTAATGGAGGGGTACTAAACCACAATACCTTGCCACCATTTTGCATGAATTGCCCCAACATATCTAGCATATCTTTTTCAGGAAATGGTTCGAAAAGGATGACCAACGTGCCGTATGTTTTCTCTTTCACTTTTAGTTTCCCCTCGGGTAGTACTTCACCCAACTCCATCAGTTTCTGGGCGGTCAGGTAATTGGTATACCCGTATTGGGTCATCCAGCTCCCAAATCGTTCTTCCACGGCTACCAAGCTTAGAGGATATATTGTGAGTACATCCACATCTCGGTGGACTCCTCCCGTGATCATAGATATGTCGTGAGGTGGCTGTGCTCCAAATGCGTAGTTGATAGCCATTCGGCGTTTCAGTGCTTCGGCAGGTAAGCCCCATGCCGCCGCGTAGGCGTTCGGGTATTTATTTATAACCCCGATGGATGCTGCCATGGCTGCCCCATAATAGTTACGGTCGCTCCAACCGCATTCCGCGAAATCGTTGCCGGTGGGCTGAAGATAATCGCCCCATTTGAAATAATCGTAACAGGCCGCAGCTGCTTGATGCACCGTATTGCTCCATACGAAATTTGAAGTGTATTCATATTGCGAAGGGACTACGGGTAATTTTTCCGTATTCCAAAGGTCAATTGTGGGGCTTTCGGCCCACGACGAGTGCGCGCTAGTTTTTAATTCACGATTAAAGAGCGACTCGGCATACTTTTTCGCGTCATTAAAAAGGTCGACCACGCCGTTAGTTAGCAGTTTATAATAGCGATCACGAAGCTGGTAGGTACCGTGTATATCCGCCACACTAGGTCCCATCACGTATTGAACGTTAAGTACCGAATGTGCGAAGGGTTCAAAATTAGGTGCTCCGTATGCGAAATAGAGTAGATATTTATCATCGAACGGTTGACCGTACATTTGGGTATATGTTTCGGACATACTCTTAGTGAGATAGAGTGAGTTGAGTTGTCCGTTCTCGTGATGGCTGAAATAGTTCCAATCTTGCTGTATATGCATCTCATCTGAGTAGAGCGAGGTTAGGTTTATCTCTTTATCGTGGTATTTTTTCATTAACGTCTTCAGAAACACTGGAGCATCGTCATTAAAATAATCCATCTCCTGGGTTTCGTATTCAAGCATAACCATTACACGATTATATCCTTCTATGCCAGGTTCTTCGCCTGACACATTTAACAGTCTCATTTCAATGCTTTGACCGATGCCTTTAGCCTCGTATTTCATGGTGTCAGTTGCCTCGTATTCAACGTGTTTAAGTGGAACAATATCTTCCGGCTTCACCACCCTATGTGGAATCTCCCCCCCGCTTTCTTTAAACGCGTACGCTTTCACATTTTTCAGTGTCACTGGTGTTTTTCCTTTGTTATGAGTCCAGTATACTTGGTGCCAGATCGGAAGATGAAATTTCCCTGTTTTGGCATCCCTAAAACCTACTTTATACGCGAGCCAGCGTCCGCTATTCCCTGTTTGTTTTTTATACGCAGGACCCAGTTCTAATGGACTGAGTAAGCTTAAACATAGCCCGAGGTCGTATTGTTTAGCAAAATCGCTCACTATCTTGATATTATCCACGTATTCATCAGTATCGGGTGTAAGTTGTCTTTTATTGCCCGTATCGTTGCGGTATTGACGAAAGAATTCATCGAACGCAACAATGAGTTCTTTGGAACCTCGCTGGTTACCTTCCTCGCATATCTGCCTCAAACTCCGGATGTACTTGTTATAACCGAGTGACAAATCCATCTCTTTGTCAGGATCTGTGAGGTCTTGTAGCTGCTGATCACTGGTGAGAATAATTGACTGCGCATTGCCTGGTGTTATCATTCCGCAGAGATATCCTAGCAGACCTATTAAAAAAAATGTTTTTAGTGTCTTCATAATCTAATTGTGTATAGTTAGTTATTCGACTTCGTGCATTATTTCCGACCAATCGTTAATTCCGATAATCGATTTATATAAATCAAACGCCTTGTCTTCTGAAGGAGTATCAGCTGCCTGATAAAGATACCAAACAGGTTTCTTTCCAGCAGGCTCGGTTTCGTCGTCTGGGTATTTGCGTAGTCCGATGCGTAACCCAAATTCCCCTCTATTATCCATCCAATTGTGCCATTGAAAGGCATCGATTCCATCAAGGTGCTTCATCTTTTTCCAAGCATAGGCAAATCCTGCAGCTTGTTCGGCGAGGTCCTGCTCAGAATAGGAGCGTGAATTAGTTCCGTTTTCGGATAGCCAAACGCTTCGTTTTTGCGTGCCTAGATATTTAGTTTTGGGAAGTTTAATCCATTTATCCAATACCTCAAGGTTTTTGAATGTTACCATCGGTGTATTCATTTCAAAAGTGGCTGATTTGTCATTCCAAGTCTTAGGCTCATTAAGATCTTCAGGATAAGGGTGATAAGCCAAGCCCCATTGGAAATCTCCTTCTACTGCTGAGTATTGTAGTAATCCGTTTAGAAGATCGAGGGTAGCGTAATCTCCGTCCACTGGAACCGGGTCGGCCCACGAGTGGGTGAAGGAAGCGAACACTTCGCTATTTTCGTCGTATTTGCGAGCTATATTATAGCCCAACCGCATCGACTTGTGGTAAGCTTCCAAGAAAACGTGAAGTGGGCGGTCGTGTCCCATGTTGGTCCACACGTTTCCGGCGTCCACCTCGTTGTGCATGATCCAGTGATGGATACGCCCGTACTTGTTATCCTCCCTGTTGTAGCGACTCGCCAGGAAGTCGAGCGCGGCCGCGTAGCAATGTACGCTTTCGATGGATGTCATGTTGGGCATGGTATAAAAGGCACCTGCAGCTTCGAAGTTCTCATCCTCGAGCAATTGCCCCACGAGCGGGTCGGCCGATTGGTGGGCAGGGTTTACCAGTATGATGGCTGCCACCACGATGTCGTGCTTGAGTGCTTCCAGCATCGTTCGATCGAATCCCTCCACGGCGTCGGTGTTGAAATAGTAGGTTTTGCCATCGTACTCGTGTGGAATGCTGTTCTCTCGTTCTTCGAGATACATCATTCGGGTGATCCAGATATTTACCGTGATGCTGGTCACCGGAAAGTCCACCAGGTCGGAGCTATATCCTCTGCCTACATGATACCCCCCGATTCCTTTTCTTCCTTTAAGTACCCCCTCCGGCATGTTTCGTTCCGGTTTGATACGATCGGCGTATCTAGCCGACGAAAGGATCTCATCCTCTTTCGTTATCACCCATTTGGATAAGGCCTGATCGTATTGAAAGCCGTCGATCTCCACGT
>CAYFTB010000096.1:0-9271 GCA_964345875.1 uncultured Proteiniphilum sp. | reverse complement strand
TTACAATTCCAATAAGTGCATTGATTGCCGCAATAATTTATTATTCTGTTGGGGTTTGGTTATATTAATCTATTATTTCTTCATAATAAAAATGGCCGGAATTTCTTCCGACCATGAATATGATTAATATCTATCTTTTAGATAAATGATAATTTATGTTTTATCTTAAAACCTATTTACCCATTCAGCAAATGAGTTGATGAAGTTTTGCAGAAACTCTTCAGTATCTTTATTAACTAAGTTCCCTTTTTCGTCAAACAAAGAGAAAGCACTTCCAATATATGCCTCTGGTTGCTGCATCATATATACATTAACAAATGCCATTGATTGTCTTAGTATATGATTTGCTCCAAAACCGCCTATAGCACTTATTGATGTAGTAGCAACTGCTCCTGGTTTTCCATTCCAAACGTTTTGCCCCCATGGTCTTGAGGCAATATCAATTGCATTTTTCAAAACGCCAGGTATAGATCTGTTGTATTCAGGAGTTACAAAAAGATAGCCATCCACATCCTTGATTGTTGCACGAAACTCATCATACTCTTTTGGAGAGTTTTCGTCTGAATCTTGATCGTAGTGAGGCAAGTGGCCTATCTCAACGATTTGCATTTCTAGAGAGTCAGGTGCCAGTCTGATTAATTGGTTCGCTACTTTTCTGTTGAATGAGTCTTTTCTTAAACTTCCTACTAATACAGCAATTTTCTTCTTGTTCATAATTGTTTTTTTATTGTTATTCGATAATATTATTATATGAATGATTGTTCATTCTTATGTTTATCCAATTAAACAAAAAGATAGGGTAAAAGTTTATAAATTACGAGCTTACTTACATTTATGATAGTGTTTAAAACACTTTGGTGTATTTATGGCAATAGGGTTTCATCCCCTTGCCAGCATAATACTGCTGATGATAATTTTCTGCTTTCCAGAACACTGAAGAGGGTTTAAGCATTGTCGCTACCTTATAGCCCTTGTCTGTAAGAATTGAGATATATTTTGACGCTATATCTTTCTCTTTGTCATTGTTATAAAAAATACAAGATAAGTATTGCGGGCCAATGTCCGGTCCTTGACCATTAGTTTGTGTGAAATTGTGAGTTTCGAAGAACAGTTTAACCATCTCTTCATACGTTGTAACAGTTGGGTCATAAATTACCTCAGTAGTTTCAAGATGTCCTGTGTTCTTTTGACAAACCTCTTCGTAAGTTGGATTATCAACATGTCCACCCATAAAGCCTACACTTGTTTGCTTTACCCCATCAGCTTTCATGAAGAAATATTCGGTTCCCCAAAAACAACCAGATGCAAAGTACGCCTTTTGTAATAGTTTCTCGCTGTCGGGGATAAACTTCATCGAAATAGAATTCACACAATGTCTTGTTTGTTTTGCTGTAAATCCTTCATTTAAAAATACATGTCCCAGATGCCCTCCGCAATTGTTGCATAATATCTCAGTTCGTCTGCCATCGGCATCTCTAACTCTTTTAACAGCACCTTCAATTTCGTCATCAAAAGATGGCCAGCCACATTCTGCATCAAATTTGCTTTCTGATCTATATAATGGAGCGTCACACTGTTTGCAAACGTATGTTCCAGCCTCTGTATTATATAATAGTTTGCCTGTTCCTGGCAGTTCAGTTCCTTTATGTAGTATAACCCTCTGCTCTTCGGATGTTAGTTTATTATATCCCATTGTCATATATTCTTGAGGTATTGTTTTAATATTATCACTTTTTTGAGCACACATTGAAAATGTGCTTAATGTGAAAATTATAATTAAAAATGTTTGTAAAGTTTTCATTTGCTGTGATTATGAAAAATGAAACTTGCATGCTTGTTACTATAAGTAACTTGTGAAATTATACCATCGGCGATCTTTCAGATAATTTGTATTGTTGTGATTTAAATATGCTTCTCGTTCGAAGCAAATATTTTTGTATGCTTTATATTTATCTTTATAAACAATCCATCTAATAATCCACTCCGTGATATACCATAAGTAGAATCCAATTATCAGCAACTCTATTATCTGTCTGGTATGTATTTGTTCGTGGAAGATAATTTGCTCATTAATCTTTGGCTGGTCTGATCTTGCAAATATTATTCCAAACAAATTAATAGCTCTAAAACCCTTCACAGGCAGATATTTTGAATAGATAATCTTCAAGTTGTCAATTACTTTTAATCTTCAAAGTTAAAGAATTGTTGCTAAAGTTTATAACTTTGTTGGTTTAAAAATAACTAAAAACATATGGATAATAATTATTCTACAGACTTAACTTACAAAGTTGCTGATATATCACTTGCTGATTTTGGCCGAAAAGAAATAGAAATTGCTGAGCATGAGATGCCTGGACTGATGGCAATTCGCAAGAAATATTCATCAGAGAAACCTCTTAAAGGTGCGCGAGTTATGGGTTCTTTGCACATGACAATTCAGACTGCGGTATTAATAGAAACACTAGTTGAGTTGGGTGCTGAAGTGAGATGGGCAAGTTGTAATATTTTCTCGACTCAGGATCATGCTGCTGCAGCTATTGCTGCTGCAGGAATTCCAGTATTTGCATGGAAAGGTGAGACCCTGGAGGAGTATTGGTGGTGTACTGATATGGCTCTTCGATTTTCTGAAGGAAAAGGGCCTAACCTTATAGTTGATGATGGTGGTGATGCTTCATTGCTTGTGCATTGGGGGTATAAAGCTGAAAATGACGCCTCTTCTATTGATAGGAAAGGGTCTAACAAAGAAGAGCAAGTTATACTTGACACAATTAGCAGGATATTGAAAGAAGATAATCAGAGATGGCATCGCACAATCGTAGATATGAAAGGAATTTCGGAAGAGACCACAACCGGCGTCCACCGATTGTATCAGATGATGGAGCGTGGCGAATTACTCGTTCCTGCCATTAATGTAAATGACTCGGTTACAAAATCTAAGTTTGATAATCTTTATGGATGTCGTGAGTCGCTTGCAGATGGAATAAAGCGGGCTACTGATGTTATGATTGCAGGCAAAGTTGTTGTCGTTTTAGGTTATGGCGATGTTGGTAAAGGGTGTGCTCATTCCATGCGTTCATACGGAGCACGTGTTTTAGTTACTGAAATTGATCCAATTTGTGCTTTACAGGCTGCTATGGAAGGATTTGAGGTTACTACCATGGAGGAAGCCGTGAAAGAGGGAAACATATTTGTTACAACCACTGGAAATCGCGATGTAATTACTATTGATCATATGCTTGCTATGAAAGATCAAGCTATAGTATGTAATATTGGTCACTTTGATAATGAAATACAGGTTGAAAAACTCTTAAACTATCCCGACATAAAGCATTTGAATATTAAACCTCAAGTTGATAAATACACCTTCCCTGCTGGTAATTCTATATTCTTGCTTGCCGAGGGACGCTTGGTTAACTTGGGTTGTGCTACTGGTCACCCATCTTTTGTAATGAGTAATTCGTTTGCAAATCAAACGCTAGCTCAAATTGATTTATGGCAAAAAGATTATGAAATTGGTGTATATCGTTTGCCAAAATATCTTGATGAGGAGGTTGCCAGACTTCATCTTGAACAAATTGGTGCGAAGTTAACTCCACTAACGAAGAACCAAGCTGCATATATTGGTGTAAATATTAATGGACCATACAAGCCGGAACATTATAGATATTAGACAGTTAAGAAATAGGGTTGAAAAAAGATGAAAATTTATGCTACAAAAGTTTGCATGTTAAAAATCTTTGCTCTACCTTTGCATCGCTTTTGAAAGAAAGACATGAGGCTGATTCGCTAGCTCAGCAGGTAGAGCACATCCCTTTTAAGGATGGGGTCCTGGGTTCGAACCCCAGGCGAATCACTCAAAACTAAAAGAGAACTTCTTTAATAGATTGCTATTTAGGAGTTCTCTTTTTTTATGTTTTCCTTTTATAGATAGATCTCTATACCTATCTTTGGAATCAATAAATAATCACATAGTATGAAAAAGCAAATTTTTCTCTTATCCCTATCTCTTACAATAGCTATGACTGCCTTGTCTCAACAATCTCCAATTAATTTATTTCCAAATGGTGCACCTGGTGAGGAATCTAAAATGACTCAGGTTGATGATTCCTCTGGACGACTAGTGGCTGATAAAACAGTGTTGCGTATAGGTGATGTTTCGGAACCTACAATTACATTTTATCCTGCCCCAGCCGAAAATAACTCTGGTGTTACTATTATTGTCAATCCTGGAGGTGGGTATAATATATTGGCTTATGACCTGGAAGGAACAGAGGTGTGTGATTGGTTTAATAAGAAAGGTATAAATTGTGTCTTGGTAAAGTATCGAGTGCCAAGAAGAGAGGGATTAGATAAGCACGAAGCACCATTACAGGACGTTCAGCGTGCGATTGCTTATACACGATTTAATGCCAAGAATTGGAATATAGATCCCGACAAGATTGGAATAATGGGCTTTTCGGCAGGAGCTCATTTGTCTGTTATGGCTAGCACTAGCTTTGGTAGTAGATCTTATGATAGGATTGATTCATGCGATGATGTTAGTCTAAGACCTGATTTCTGCATTTTGATATATCCTGCCTATCTTGATGGGAAAGACTTTAAGTTGTCGCCCGAGATTAATGTAACAGACAATACTCCACCAACTTTTATTGTTCAAACTCAGGATGACAGTGGACTTCTGAATAGTTCTATATTTTATTATTATGCACTAAAAGAAGCAAAAGTCCCAGTTAGCATGAATCTTTATCCTTCAGGTGGGCATGGATATGGTTTGAGAGATACGGGTGACTGGGTTAACGAATGGCCAAATCGTGTAGTGGCTTGGATGATAGATGGAGGCTTGTTGTAGGTTTTTTATTGTTGAGTACGGCTATTTCATATTAATCTAATACCTATATTATCTTGAGTTCGAGGTAATAAATTTATTTTGATATCTCCTAAATATCTGATATAGTATTCAATATTTATTGAAATATATATATCGAGACATAGAAAAATAAATCCTCTCGAGGACATTAATAAGTTTTATCCCAAACCAATAAATCCATCCGATAAAAATTAAAATATCACAATAGGATTAATAACTCCTGTTAGTGATGCTTAAAATCCACGCTATAATTCCATTGTATAAGACATATACAATAAGAATCTACATATAGATTTCAATCATTCGTTCCCTATACAATACAAATCTACATGTAGAATTGTATTGTTCGTAAACTATATAATAGAATTACACATGTGGATTCTTATTGTTAGTGATATAAACAGTTGAAATATAGTGCCAAATTTATTCATAACAACATGATAATAATAGAAAAGTATTTACTATCTTTGTGTTAAAGTGTGGGTTAATTGATTACTGACCAGCATTTATGCTTTAATAAACGAACATATTCTGCAAATCGATCAAAATTTACAGAAAGTACCAAAAACACTAACTATATTGTGGGGACGGACTCTGAATAACGCAGAATTTATTTAAAGAGTCAAAATATTATTAACACCATGAATGTGAAGGAGGTAGAAAACCAGTACTTTACATTTATAAAAGACCAACTTGCAGATCTAGTCACTGAATATGATGAAGTTCAAACATACACTTCCCAATGGGAATACCATCTCATTAAAAAAGAGGATCTCAGGGAGATTGATTGGATAATAAATAATGAACTGCTTTATTGTAACTTAACCGAGATAAAAGATGACGAACGCTTCCAGTTGTTATATTCGGAAAAACTGTCTGATAAAAAAATTATTATTGTTATGACTTTGAAGAAAACTAGAAAGTGTTTCAAAAAGTGATTTCTGAACTCTATATCTCTATTTAATCTAATCATTAACTTAAAATATATATATAATTATGACCGACTATAAATTTTATGTGATATGCCTTTTATTCCTGATTGCTTTGTATGGCTGTATATCTAAAGATCAACAGAACGCACAAATCGTGTCAGATGCACAAAAAATTATCTTTGAAACGGATATCGGTAACGATGTGGATGATGCTTTGGCACTGGATATGCTATATAAATACATGGATGCCGGAGATATAGACCTATTGGGTATTATGATCAATAAAGAGGGTGTATATTCCCCTGAATATACGGATATAATGAACACCTGGTATGGTTATCCTGATGTTCCAATAGGAATTGTTCTCAATGGGGCGGATTGCGAGAATGACGCTACTAATTATGCCAAATGTGTATCCTTAATGGAGGATGAATATGGGAGCCCTCTGTTCCATCGCTCGCTAAAAGACGATTCTAAACTACCGGAGGCGCATGTTTTGTATCGAAAAATCTTGGCTAAGCAACCTGATCATTCCGTCACAATTGTCTCGGTCGGCTTTTCTACGAATCTTGCCCGTTTACTGGATACTCCTGCAGATGACATTTCTCCTCTCACAGGAAAAGAACTGGTTGTCAGTAAAGTGAAATTATTATGCACTATGGCCGGATGCTTTAATAATCCAGATCTATTTGAGTACAATATTGTGAAAGATATTCCTTCCGCAAAAAAGGTCTTCGCTGAATGGCCGACACCTGTGGTAACTTCTCCTTTTGAAGTGGGAATTGCCATTAACTATCCGGCTACCAGCATTGAAAATGATTTTAAATGGGCGCTGGCACATCCGATGGTGGAGGCTTATAAATGTTATCTGGAAATGCCTTATGATCGTCCAACCTGGGATTTGACTTCAGTATTATATTCGGTAGAAGGTTCCTCTTATTTTAGTATTTCTCCTGCAGGTAAGATTGATGTAACGGATAAAGGGGCTACTACTTTTACAGTCGATGAAAACGGCAACCGATATTATTTAATGGTAGATTCCGTTCAGGCTCAGAATATCAAACATCATTTTATTGGATTGATCAATCGGCAACCAGCCAATTTTTAATAAATATCGGGCATAAATATAACTCTAAAGCAATAAGTAACATGATTAAATATTTCTTTCTATTCATCGGATTCATGGAGTGTATTATAATGAAGTCGGCATAGCATATAGTAACCAGCTGGACACAGACAGTTGGGTGAAATATCCGTAACAGATTGTAAAAAAGATATGGTCTTCACCCAGAGATCATGAGATGCCATGATTCTGCAGTGTATGGGGAGTAGGATAATCATTCGTAGTATCTCTGGATGAAAGCAGCCCCTGGATGTACATCCTTTAGGTAACCCATGCGGAATGGTCATGCCATATTTGGAAAAGTTAAATAGTTAAAGAATAATCTATATAATATGAGTAAGATAGTAGTGATTGGCAGTTCAAATACGGATTTAATCGTGAAAGTAAAAGAGTTTCCCAAGACAGGTGAAACAATTAAAGGTGGGGCATATTTTCAGACGATGGGAGGTAAAGGAGCAAATCAGGCAGTAGCTGCACATAGGCTTGGAGGAGCAGTTAAATTTGTAACCAGCCTGGGTAAAGATACTAATGGATTGAGTTCTCTGGAATACTATAAGGAGGAGGGTTTGGATGTATCTTTATCCTTGATTGTAGAGGATGTCCCTTCAGGGGTAGCTATGATATGGGTGGACAAGAAAGGAGAAAATAGCATTGTAATCATCTCAGGAGCGAATGAGATGCTTTCTCCCGAATATATCCGCGAAATCAAAAAAGAGATATTAGAGGCTGACTTGATTGTCCTGCAATTTGAAATTCCATACGATACAGTGAAAGCAGTATGTGAGATTGCATCTAAGCATAGGAAAAAAATAATGCTTAATGTAGCTCCCGCAAGAGAGTTAGATGCTGATATTATTAAGAAAATAGATGTTCTGATAGTAAATGAAAGCGAAGCTGAGACAATAACAGGAGAAATAATGAATGATATTGGTGAGGAAGCTATTATTGACAAATTATTGAACTTGGGTGCAAAGACTGTGATTTTAACTTTAGGAAAGCGAGGTTCTATTATTAAGAACAGCAATATTTATAAGCATGTTCCTTCTTATACTGTTGAAGCGGTCGATACTACTGCCGCAGGTGATACTTTTTGTGGGGCATTGGCTGCTGAATTATCAAGAGGAAAAGGTTGGGAAGAAGCAATGCAATTTGCTACTGCTGCTTCCGCTATTTGTGTTACTAAAATGGGAGCTCAACCATCCATACCTTCTGAAGATGAGGTGCGATTATTTATGAAGAATAACTAATGATTTAAATATGTGATAATATGTTTATAGTAAGTAATTATTTATTAGCTGTAATTTTGTGTATAATAACTATGATTTGCTGGGGATCGTGGGGCAATACACAAAAACTAGCCGCAAAAACATGGCGTTATGAACTCTTTTATTGGGATTATGTAATTGGCATCGTGCTTCTTTCGATTATTGTTGGATTTACGTTGGGAAGTATAGGTGAGCAAGGTCGTGGTTTCATTAATGATATCTCTCAAGTAAGTTCTAAGAATTTTTGGAGTGCTTTTACGGGAGGTGTTATTTTTAATGCCTCAAATATTTTGTTGTCAGCATCAATTTCTTTGGCTGGAATGTCTGTAGCTTTTCCAGTTGGAGTGGGTTTGGCACTCGTGTTAGGCGTATTTATAAATTATTTTGGAGTACCTAAAGGTGATCCTGTAATACTATTTTTAGGAGTTTCGCTTATTGTTATCGCGATTATACTTAATGGAGTTTCTTCAGGAAAGATGAGTAAAGGAACTGAAGAAAGCAAAACAAAGAAAAAAGGAGTTGTCATTGCAATCATTGCTGGTGTTCTTATGTCTTTCTTTTATCGCTTTGTTGCATCTGCCATGGATCTAAATAATTTAGAGAATCCAGCTATTGGTATGTTGACCCCTTATGGAGCATTTTTTATCTTCTCATTGGGAATATTGGCGAGTAATTTTATTTTAAATACTTTGGTTATGAAGAGACCTTTTATGGGAGAGCCTGTCACTTACTCTCAATATTTCCAAGGTGGTTTTAATACTCATTTGGTTGGTATTTTAGGCGGTATCATCTGGGGAGTTGGAACTGTCCTAAGTTATATTGCTGCTGGCAAAGCAGGTCCTGCTATATCCTATGCTTTAGGGCAAGGTGCACCGATGATAGCTGCCTTATGGGGGGTATTTATTTGGAAAGAATTTAAAGGATCATCAAAGTCAGTTAATATTTTACTTACACTCATGTTTATTTTCTTTGTGATAGGATTAGGTATGATAGTGGTCTCTGGCGGGGGATAATCCACTAACTTAGTGCTAAAATATATAAAATAAGAAAGTTGTGATATCTATTATCGCATAGTCAAAAAAGT
>CAYFTB010000095.1:0-9490 GCA_964345875.1 uncultured Proteiniphilum sp. | reverse complement strand
ACCCTATTTAGTAATTTATGGAGCAATAAATAAGACCTGATACCCTAATAAAAAAATTTGTTTAGTCCATCTAGAAGCATAAGCACCAAACAAAAAAATTTGTTTGACTATTTTTACCCTCAAATGTGAAATAAATTAACTTTATTAGCCATAAATCATAGTTAACAAAGTGTAATAATTAGTTTTTTAAGCTTGCAGAGCAAAAAAAGGGTCATAATAAAAACATCCACACCTATCTGAAAGCACTTTTATCCCTAAAAAAAATTTTTTTTTAGCCCACCGGAAAATTGTCATTTAAAACAAAATCGTTATAATAAACTAATAATCAATCCAAAGCCTGAATCCGTAATAAAAACAGCACTTATTTTAACATTATTAAGGCATTGTAAAATATCCCAATTGTGAATAATCGTAAATAGACAGAAATGCACGCCTCTTTTTTTAACACTTCAAGTATTGATGTTATTACATCGACTTGTATAGCTTCTGTGAGAATCCCCAAGAAGCTTTGAATTGACCTATAAATTACAAGACGAGGCTATGTTTATTGAATTTATTTTTTACCGGACAGCAATAAGTTTTAATCAAATGAACTATCGAAATCTTCTAATATGCTGATAAATTTATCACGGTCTTTCACGCTGATGTACGATGCATTGAAAGAGTTTTGAGCCAGAGTATATATGTCTTCGCGACTTAGATTTTGAGACTCTGCAGTTAGTATATAGTTGTCATTTATGTATCCTCCAAAATATGCTGGATCGTCTGAGTTGATAGTGGCTTTGATTCCGTACTCAAGAAATGTCTTTACTGGGACATCCTCATGATTGTCATAAACCTTTAGCTTTACATTAGAAAGTGGGCAAATAGTTAGTGGTACTTCATTGTCTCTTAGTTTTTCCATCAACAGTTCATCATCTACGGATGCTACACCGTGATCAATTCTTTCTGCCTCAAGTAATTCTAGTGCTTCCCACACATTTTCGGATGGACCCTCTTCGCCTGCATGAGCAACAATAAAGAATCCTTGATCTCTGGCATGGGCAAATACATTGAAGAATTTGCTTGGTGGATGTCCATTCTCGGAAGAATCCAGACCTATAGCAATAATTTTGTTCTTGTGAGGTATAGCCATTTCTAGAGTTTTAAATGCTGATTCTTCGCTTAAATGCCTGAGAAAGCACATGATTAAATTAGTTGACATTCCAAGTTCTTTCTTCGCATTCTCTTGAGCTCTTACCAATCCATTAATAACAGTTTCAAAGGATACACCTCTTTCGGTGTGTGCCTGAGGGTCAAAAAATATTTCACTGTGAAGTACATTGTCTGCATGAGCCTTACGGAAATATGCCATGGCAAGATCATAAAAATCTTGTTCATTAATTAGTACATTAGTTCCTGCATAATATAAGTCAAGAAAATCCTGAAGATTATTGAATTGATATGCTTTTTTTAGATCTTCTACAGTGTCAAATTGCAGAGTGATGTCGTTGCGTTTAGCAATCTCAAACATTAGTTCTGGTTCAAAAGTTCCCTCAATGTGGACATGTAGTTCTGCTTTTGGGATGGATTGGATATACCTTCTTATAGTTTCATTCATAGTGATTATATTATTAGGATTGCGTTTTCGCTAATTGTGTAGCTGCAAAAGTAAGGATTACCATTGTATATATAGTACGTTAATGTCTAAATATAACGATATTGATAGAGATTAGTTTAAAGTTACTTATAAATATCCATCATCTCAAAACTATGTGTATTGTATTTATCCTATAATTAATTTGCTATCAATATTTCGAATGATGCATCTAGTGAATGGAAGTTGTATTGTTTTGTAACATATTACACTGCGTTTTATGTTGATTGTTATTGAATATACATTCTTATTATACAAAATGACATTATTCGCAGCAGTTTTGGTAGAAAAACTTATTAAATCAACTATGTGTTGGACTTTTCTATTTATCTTTGTGCATATATTTAATTGTATAAAAATAAAAGTATGAGAAAAATTTCTATTCTAGTAGCTGCTGTGGCTTTTATGGTCTCATGTACCACAGGAACAGGTTACAAAATTGTTGGAAACGTAGATAACCCTGAATTGGACGGAACTTATGCATATATCTCAACTATTGAGGCTAGAAAGTTCACAAAGTTAGATAGCGCTTTGATATCAAATGGCAAGTTTGTTATAGAAGGTGATGCACCAGAAGTGCAGGTAAACTATCTTTCTTTTGATCCTACAATTGCAGGACGTATCAGGTCGCAAATTGTTATAGAGCCAGGAAAAATTGTTGCAAAAGTTGATTCAAACAATATCACAATTACTGGAAGCACTCTTAACAATTCATTGACAGCATTTAATGAAAGTGTTAAAGGTCTTAGAGATGAGATGATGGAAATTTCACGTAAATTTCAAACTGCCTCACAAGACGGGACTATGACAGACGAATTAGAGGAAGAATTAGTTGGAAAATATGATGCTATCTCAGAACAATCTAACTCTATGATGTTCGGTTTTATCAAGGATAATATTGGAAATGAATTAGGAAAAACGTTCTTTATTTCTAATGCTCCTGGCTTTGAAGATAGCCAACAAGAAGAATTGTTAGCATTGGCAGATGATAAATTTAAAGAGAACGAGAATGTTAAGTCAATTATCGAGAGACTAGAAAATTCAAAGAAAGTTGCGGTAGGACAAAAATTTCTTGATTTCACAATGAAGGATGTAGCAGGTAATGATGTTTCTTTATCTGATTATGCAGGAAAAGGTAAAGTTGTTTTGATTGACTTTTGGGCTGCTTGGTGTGGACCATGTCGTCAAGAAATGCCAAATGTAGTGAGTGCTTATAAAGAGTTTAAGGACAAAGGCTTCGAAGTGGTCGGTGTTTCTTTAGATAGAGATCAAGAGTCATGGGAAAAAGGATTGAAAGACCTTGAAATGACTTGGCCACAAATGTCAGATCTTAAATTCTGGGATACTCCAGTTGTGAGCCTGTATGCTTTTAATGGAATACCACATACAGTATTGTTAGATGGTGATGGTATTATTGTTGAAAAAAATCTTAGAGGCGAAGCATTACATAAAAAATTAGCTGAAATGCTAAACTAAAAATACTAGACACTATATATATACTAGGTAAAGGAATATGCTATCGGCATATTCCTTTTATTGTTAAATTAAGTGTACAATCTGATTATGTAAGAATCTATTAAAATTATTTGGTTATTTTTGCAATAAATACAGTAAAGAGATAATATGAAGTGTTTGTCAAAAATTCTGGTTACGCTCATTTTAGGAATCACGTTTTTTGTTCTTCCCAAGACGTCATACGCTCAAAATCGCCCATTCACAGTTGTTATTGACCCTGGTCACGGAGGTAAAGATCCAGGTGCAATTGGTTCTTCTTCAAAAGAAAAAGATATTGTTTTAGCAGTAGGAAAGAAAGTAGGCGATCAAATAAAGAAAAATCATCCTGATGTAAGAGTAATATATACTCGCGAAACAGATGTGTTTGTAGAATTAAATAAAAGGGCATCTATAGCAAACAAAGATCACGCCGATTTATTTATCTCTTTGCATTGCAATGCATTGGACAAAAGGAAAAAATCTCCTCAAGGTGTTGAAACTTTTGTTTTAGGACTTCATCGAAGCAGTGATAACCTTGAAGTAGCAAAATCGGAAAACTCTGTTATTCTATATGAATCCGATTACAGTACGAAATATCAGGGGTTTGATCCAAATGAACCCGAATCTTATATTATTTTTGAGTTTATGGCAGACCAGCACTTACAGCAAAGTGTAGGTTTTGCTTCATTAGTACAGAATAGACTTGTGAGCAACGCAAAAAGAGTGAACAGAAATGTCAGGCAAGCAGGTTTTTTAGTACTTAGAGAGGTTGGCATGCCTAGTGTACTTGTAGAATTAGGCTATATCACTAATGCCGAAGATGAGAAGTATATGAAGTCAGCTGCTGGACAAACTTCTATTTCAAATTCTATATCTTTAGCATTTGATGATTATAAACGAGAATATGATAAAAAAAATCATTTGCTTTCGTCGGGCAACACAAAACCATCTAGTCAAAACTCAATAGTAAACCAAGCGACGATAGTTGATGAAAAAAATTATACAGTAGAATATAGAGTCCAATTTTTAACTTCACCTAGAAAAATAAATGAGAATTCTTCTCAATTTAAGAAACTAAAGCCAACTGGTTTTTATGTTGATAATAAGACGTATAAATATACTTATGGCAATACTTCCAGCTTTGAAGAAATAAATAAAATTCTGAGAGATGTGAAGAAGTTGTTTAAGGATGCATTCATTGTTGAGTTTGTAGGTGATAAAAGAGTAAAGTAACGATAATATGAAAAATAATTATTCAAGGAATTTTATTATTGGTGTGGCATTTCTGATTTCTTTAGCATTATTCTATTTTGGAGTCAACTTCCTTAAGGGTGTTAATGTATTAAAGAAGCAGAACACTTATGTTGTTTTGTTTGAGGATGTGGCCGGACTTTATAATTCCTCGCCAATATATGTGAATGGATTCCAAGTTGGATTGGTAAGTGGTATGAGTATGTATTCTACTAATCCGATTAAATTTGCAGTTAATATTAACCTTGAAGGTGACTATAGAATACCTAAAGGAAGCATTATTGAATTTAGCTCCGATCTTTTGGGTTCATCTGCTGCGAATATCATTGTTGAAAAGAATAGTAACGAATATTATGTTCCTGGTGATACATTGATCGGGCGAGGAGAAGCTGATATGATGCAATCTGTGAGTAGATTATTGCCACGTGCCGATTCATTGCTTGTTCACCTAGACTCTGTAGTTTTGGGTGTGGATAAGTTGATGAATAGCCCTTTGTGGGCAGAGTCTCTAAGTGGAATTGGGGCAACAGTGAAAGAATTAAATGAGAGTAGTAAGGGGTTGACTAAATTGATGGTTAGTCTTAATAAAGATGTACCAGGCATAACTAATAATGTATATGAGATATCAAATGATCTAAAAGATATTACCAGTAACTTAAATTCGTTTGATATTGAAAAACTATTGAACTCGGTAGATGTTGCTATTTCAAATATCGAAGAATTAAGTGCAAAAATAAATAATGATGATAGCTCTTTGGGCAAATTGATAAATGAGAACCACTTACATGATAGTTTGACAAACACTTTATCATCAGTATCATCTTTGTTGGATGATATACGTGCTAATCCGCAGAAATACCTATCCGTCAAAGTTAAATTGTTTTAATGTGAGATTGTGTTAGAAGATAAACTAAGCATATTTAGATCATGTCTAAATATGCTTAGTTTATTTATAAAAACAAAAAGTCTTGATAATATGTATCAATACGACAATACAACAATATTTTAAATGTAATTTATTGTAATAAATCTTCTATTAGTAACTTGTTGATTATTAGTGCGTACTGTATCTGTATTATATGCAAAGTATTGTAAATGTGCTAGGTAGATGTATGCTGTTGATTGTTAAGCAGGTAATATTATGCAAGTTTTTTGATGAAAAAATATATTTTGTTTTCTCATCTTTTTTTCCAAAATTTGTACTCTTCAATATTATCGAGTTTAAAGAAGGACTTCAATTTTTTAGTAAGAATGACAAAAGATTTTAAAATATTATGGAATGAGTGTCTCAGTATAATTAGAGATATTTTACCTGAGGCTGCATATACTACATGGTTTGCTCCTATCGTTCCATTTAAATATGAAGACAAGGTCTTGACTATACAAGTGCCTAGTCAATTTTTTTATGAATATTTGGAAGATAAGTACATTGACTTAATCCAGAAAACACTTTTGCGTGTATTTGGTCAAGGAATTGTTCTTAACTACAGAATATTGGTAGAAACGGAAAATAATCTTTCTGTCGAAATGAGGGGTATTCAAAAAGCTCCGCATAGTGGTAATAAGCTTAAAAATCAACCACAGGTTAAAACCCCAAGTCCTTTTGATAGAGTTGAGACTTATAACTTCGATTCTCAGATAAACTCAAAGTATTCTTTTACTAATTTCTTTGAAGGAGAAAGTAATCGTTTAGCACGTACTGCAGCTGAAGCTGTTGGAATGAATCCAGCTAAAACAGCTTTTAACCCCCTTTTCGTTTATGGACGATCAGGTGTTGGAAAAACTCATATGTGTCATGCTATTGGTTCTGAAGTTCTAGATATTTTTCCTGAAAAGAAGGTATTGTATGTGTCGGCTCATCTTTTCAAAGTTCAATTTACAGATGCAAGACGCTTTAATACTATAAATGACTTTATAAACTTTTATCAAAACATTGACGTATTGATAATTGATGATATTCAGGAGTTATCAGGACTTGAGAAAACTCAAAATACTTTCTTCCATATCTTCAATCACTTACACCAGAACAATAAGCAATTGGTTATGACATCAGATTGTTCGCCTATGGAGATGGAAGGAGTGGAGGAGAGATTACTTACTAGATTTAGATGGGGTCTTTCTGTTAAATTGGAGCGTCCTGATATTGAGTTGAGAAAGACAATATTGAAAAATAAAATTCTAAATGACGGGCTAACAATATCAGATGATGTTGTGGATTATATTGCAGAGAATGTCACAGAGAATGTTCGCGATTTAGAAGGTATTATTGTGTCATTGATGGCGCATTCTATAATTAATAACCGCGATATTAATATTTCTCTTGCTCGCAGAGTAATGGAGCAGAACATCAAATTTGAAAAGAAAAAAATTACTGTTCAAAAGATACAGGATGTTGTCAGCGATTATTATAATGTAAAAAAGGACTTGATTCAATCGGCTTCAAGAAAGCGTGAAATTGTGCAAGCGCGTCAGGTGACAATGTTTTTTATAAAAAATCATACAGAGTTGTCATTATCTCAAATTGGCACACATGTAGGAAATAGGAACCATGCAACAGTTTTGCATGGATATAATACGGTAAGAAACTTGTCTGAAGTAGATCGTTCATTTAAAGCTGATATTGAATCAATAGAACGTATTCTTCAGTCGTAAATGTTATATTTATGTTGAATTTTAAGTTCAACAATCTGAAATCAACAAATCTAATATTTTGTCATATTGGGTTTGTTGATTTTTTATTTATCAAATATTTATCTCATCTTTTTAATTGAGTTTTTGTAATGTACAGAGTTCATGTATTAGCTTTTTATTTATCGTTGGTTACTACATTATTATGTGCTGAGCCAATCAAAATAGCAGTTATTTCTGATTTGCATTTTTTGTCAAATGAGCTAGCAGGGGCTGGGAGTGCTTTGTCTGATTATGAATTCAAAACCGGACGTGATGTTGTGATAATGCATGAAGTTTTGGATAAGGCATTAGAAGAGATCAAGTCTGAGAATCCAGATTATTTGTTTATATCAGGAGATATCTCTAATCATGGAGAGAAACAGAGTCATATTGATTTTATTGAGAAACTAAATTCGTTGTCTAAGCAAGGGATTCAGGTACTAGTTATTCCAGGCAATCATGACATTAATATACCCAATGCCCGTTCTTATAAAGGTTCAGCATATTTCTCTACATCTTCGGTTACGGATAAAGAGTTTGAATCTCTTTACTCTAAATTTGGTTTTGGGCAATCATTGCAGAGAGATCCTAACTCTTTAAGCTATTTATATGAGTTGAGTAAGGATATTTGGCTTTTAGCTATTGATACCAATATATACAAAGAATTAAGTACTTCTTCAATAACTAGAGGAAGGATACTGCCTGAAACTTTAAAATGGGGACTCGATATTCTAGAGGAAGCAAAAAATAAAGATATAACTGTGATTGGTATGATGCATCATGGTCTTGTGGAGCATTTGCCATACCAATCGATTTTTTTCTCAGATTACTTGATAGATGAATGGGAGGATACTTCAGATTTATTGGCTGATGCAGGTTTGTCTATGGTATTCACAGGTCACTTTCATGCAAATGATATAACTAAACATACTTCCACAACGGGGAAAAATATATTTGATGTTGAAACTGGGAGCTTGGCTCAATATCCATTCCCATATCGTATAGTTAGTTTAGATAAAGATTTTGCATCAATTGATACTAAATTTGTAGAGGAGGTAGATTCTGAGCCATCATTGCAAGAAAAGTATCGCATTAAGCATCTAGAGTTATCAAGGGTTGCAATAGGTTCAAAATTAAAACAAACGGGCTTGCCATTGTCTGATGATGCGAGAAATGTAGTGCTAGATTTGTTGGTGAAAATGAGCTTCTTGCATGCAAAGGGTGATGAGATAATTGATGAAGATACTTATAAACTAATTGAGAGGTTTTCTAAGGTTATGGGTGATGACAACTTTGATATTTCTTCATTTCCTTTAGATTTCCCGCCAGCTGATAACAAAGTATTAATCAAGTTGCGATGAGTAATAATTTAGACCTTAAATTGTATATGCAGCCTAATAGAATTGAAGCAGGCTGTGATGAAGCAGGACGTGGTTGTCTTGCAGGTCCAGTTTTTGCAGCAGCAGTTATTCTGCCTGATACATTTAGATGTGATGAGCTAAACGATTCTAAAAAGTTATCATCTAAAAAGCGATATGAACTAAGATCTATTATTGAGAAAGAGGCATTGTCATTTGCTGTTTCTAAATGTTCCGAAGCTGAAATTGACAATCTTAATATCTTATGGGCTTCAGTATATGCAATGCACAAGGCACTTGATAAACTTTCGATTATCCCTGAATATATTCTAATTGATGGAAATAGGTTTAGAGATTATAAAAGCATAGGGCATTCGTGTATTGTGGGTGGAGATGCTAAGTATTTGTCTATTGCGGCAGCCTCAGTGTTGGCTAAAACTTATAGGGATGACTATATGGATAATATCCACTTAAAATATCCTGATTATAATTGGTGTAAGAATAAAGGATATCCTACAAGAGAGCATCGCGTTGCAATATCAAAATTTGGAATCACAGAATATCATCGTAAGAGTTTTAGATTGGAGGAAAAACAATTAAATCTGTTTCTTTAGTTGAAGTAGGCTCGACCCCAAGCAATTATTATTTTTTTTGACGATTATCCACTAATTTGCGTTATTTGAGCATAGATGAAATTTATTTTAACCGATTTGACTTTTTAAAATGGTCGAAATCTCATGAGATGTTAGAATGATTTTTATCGGAAAAATTGTTTTCAATGATATTATAAAATATTTTGGGTCACTAAAATCTAAGCACATGACAAGTTTTATAATTCTCTATTTTACAGTGAAATAAGTATTTGGATATTAGCCTAAGGCCTTTGTTTTTTGTATCTTGTAAAGAAAACTTCGCGTTTTTTATTTACGATTCGCAAACCAAAGTCTCACACAAAGATAGTGTGTTAAAAAAATAGGTTTTAAATGGTAACAAAAAAGTTTTTTTAGCCCACAAAGAGTATAAAGAGGCAAAAAAACTTTTTTATTTTGCATATCTCATTAACTATTGCTCTAAAAAACTT
>CAYFTB010000094.1:0-9693 GCA_964345875.1 uncultured Proteiniphilum sp. | reverse complement strand
ATAGTTAATGGAATATGCAAAACAAAAAAGTTTTTTTGCCACTTTATGCTCTTTGCGGGACAAAAAAACTTTTTTGTTACAGTTTAAAACCTACTTTTTTAACTCACTATCTTTGTGTGAGACTTTGGTTAGCATATCGTAAATAAAACCGTGAAGTTTTCTTTACAAGACAAAAAAAATCAACGAACAATTAATTTACTCTTGCAACTGGATATTTACCTTCATAATATCCAATAATATTTTGAATTAGCTCAATAGACATTAAATCTCTATCTTCAATAGTCTTTGTACCTGCATGAGGTGCCAACACCACATTATCCAGCTTCAACAATTCAGGATGTATCTTTGGTTCACTTTCATATACATCCAAACCAGCAGCAAATATCTTCTGCTCCTTCAATGCCATTGCCAAAGCTTGTTCGTCAACCATATTTCCTCGTGCCGTATTAATAAAAACTGCCGAAGGTTTCATCATTGATAATTGCTTTTCACCTATCATCCTAATAGTCTCAGGTGTGGAAGGAGCATTCAATGAGATAAAATCAGCCGTTTGAAGCAATGTTTCAAATGATTCATATTTAGCATTATATTTATCTTCTATTTCTTGTGGTAGTATGTGTCTGTTATGATAGATTATTTTCATTCCTGATGCCAAAGCACGTCTTGCTATTGCTTGCCCTATCCTTCCCATACCAATTATCCCTAAAGTTTTGCCAAAAATAGAAACACCTGTATCACCATATAAACTCCAATCAACAGCAAGTGGCTCACGAAGTTTCCTGTCATAATAACCTATACGCCGTCCTGCAGCCAGTATCAATGCAAACGCAAGCTCAGCCGTTGGCTCGCAAGTTGTTTTTGGAAGATTTGTTACAACAATTCCCTTTTCTGTAGCATATTCCACATCAATATTATTAAATCCAACACCATAGTTGGCAATAAGCTCAAGATTTACTCCCTTATCCATAATCTCCTTATCTGTAAAGAACCCAAAATTTGGGACTAGCACATCATAGTCTGATATTATTTCAAGTGTTTGCTCTCTACTCAGTCCCTTATGCTGAGGAAGATAAACCTCATAATTATCATATATCTCGGCAATGGATTCTTTATTAATAGGATATGTAAAAAGTATTTTCTTCATACTGTTATAATATTTTCTGATTATTACTGATTAAACGATATACAAAAATGGGATGAAATATTGAATCAACCATATTAAAACAAACTAAACTTATGAAGCAAGTATAGATTTTGCACAAAGAGTATTAATTGCAAAAGCAGCAATGAGTAGTTATCTCAACGCTGCTTTTACATATATACTATAATTATCGATCAATAATTGATAACTCCTTATTTTACCACGTTCAACTCTTCTATAATGTATGGTGCATTCATTATTTTATCAATAGTGTAAAGGACATAGCGAATATCAACACTAATAGTACGCTGCATATCTGGATCAAAAATAATATCACCGCTAAGTGCTTCCCAGTTTCCATCAAAAGCCAGACCTATCAATTCAGCATTCCCATTCATCACCGGACTTCCCGAATTACCGCCTGTAATATCATTATCCGAAAGAAAGTTTACACGAAGAGTTCCATCTTTGGCTGCATACTGCCCAAAATCTTTTGATTTGATTTCATCTCTGATATATTGCTGTAAATCAAATTCGGGGTCACCCTCCTTATATTTTTCAAGAATACCCTTTTCAGTAGTATAATAGTTATACCATGCGCCATCATAAGGCACATAACCTTTAACCGAACCATAGCTCATTCGCTGCGTGAAAGTGGCATCAGGATAAAAATATTTTTTATTATCCATTTTCATCAGTGCAGCCATCAACTCTCTCTCACCTTGCATTATATTCTCATAAGTAGAAAACATATTTCCTGAGATTTCATAACCCATATCTTTTGTAGAAATTGCTAGTTCCATCGCCGGATCTTTTGTCAAAGCCTGTGTATCGGCAGTTTTTAGCAGTTCTAGCAAATCTTCAAGATTCGTAAACTTGCTGTTTGCAAACAACCAATCGGCATAAGCCTTATAATCACCTTCAAACTTATCATTAATTACATTATAAATGTCGGGATGATATTTCTCAGGAACTCGTTTTGCATAAAGTTCCATTAATGAGGCTACAACATCACGATCTAGACGAGACTCGTAGTTTTTGTAACCCTCAAGGATTCTGTCATTAATAAAGTCAGCCTTCTCCTCGTCGGTACCAGAAGGATTAAACTGCAAAATAGTATTCGCAAATCTAATGAGCTCTATACCATTACCGAAGGTTTCCATAAAATAAGTAAGATACTTAGAATCCTCAGCAGAACTTTCATAAGCTTCTTGTAATGTGCTTAACAAACTACCATATTGTTTTTTATTCTTACGTGATTTATTAATCCAAGTATTTAATCTTGTTTCAAGTTTTTCTTTTTCACTAAGAACCCCAAGCTTAGTCAATGCCTCATTCATTCCCATTGAGTTTTTCCAATAGTTTGAACTTCCAGCATACTTGTTGGCATATTTAAGACGAATCGTGTCATTTTGTGTCATTTCGTTCCACCAAATATCTTGTTTCACACCTCTAACTTCTATCCGAGGTTTGTTTTGAGTTTCCATCATATGCTTTATTCCAAATGATGAAAGATAGCGTTCTGTGCTACCAGGATAACCAATTGTCATTGCATAGTCACCATCTTCAACACCTGCCAAAGATACAGGAACCACATATTTAGGCTGATACGGAACATTGTCTTCAGAATATCTTGAAGGATTATTATTTTTGTCGGCATAAACCCTAAAAACAGAGAAATCCCCAGTGTGACGAGGCCACATCCAGTTGTCAGTATCGCCACCATATTTTCCTACCGAGGAGGGAGGAGTCACAACTAGTCGAATATCTCTAAAAACATCATAAATCACTTTATAATATTTGTTTCCCGAATAAAAGGGAATGATATTTGCCGATGTAAATGGGTCATCTTCGTAGGATTCAATTAATATATCGGATATAGAATCAATTGCATTAGAACGTTGTATTTCGCTAAGTCCTTCAGGAACCTGCGCAAGTATTTCTTTAGTTACATCTTCCATGCTTCTCAAAAACTGAATTGACAAACCATCAGCATATAGTTCATCCTGATGTGTGTCAGCTTTAAAACCATCTTTAAGATAGTCATGTTCAACAGAACTTAATTTTTGAATAGCACCATAGCCGCAATGATGATTGGTAAATATCAACCCCTTATTTGAAACAGCAACCCCTGTGCATCCTCCACCAAAGATAACTACTGCATCTTTTAGCGAAGAGTTGCTCTCGTCATATAGTCTGTCAATCGGGAAAGTAAATCCCAATTCTTGCATTCGTGCCACACTCTGGCGGTTCAATTCTTTTAATAGCCACATACCTTCATCGGCTCTGACCATTGATATTGCCAATATTGCAAAGGCAAAAGATAAAAATGTTTTTTTCATTAAAATGTTATTTACCTGAACTATTATTATAATTCTATTTTTGATTTTGACTTAAAATATTTGCCTATAATAGGCAATTCGTGCAAAGGTAATTCTTTTTTAACAACAAGAATTGCATATACGCCAACAAATATTGTATTGATTATTAATCTCAACCATACATTATCAATAAAGGAATGAACTATTTGCATTCCAGCAAACAATACTATAGCCACGAGTGAAAATAGCGACGCAACTTTCAAATTATAAGGAATAGGATAATGCTTTTGTCCTAAAAAATAAGAAACCAACATCATCACAAGATTTGCAACAAAAGCAGCCCATGCACATGCCATATAACTGTGAGTAGGAATAAATATTATCTGAATACAAAGCGTAACCAGAAAGCCCATTATGGACATATATGCACCCCAATGAGTCTTATCTGTCAGTTTATACCACAACGATAGATTGAAATACAATCCAAAGAAAAGCTCACCAATCATGACAATAGGTACGACCTTCAATCCCTCATGATAATTTTGGGGTATTAAAAATTTTATAATGTCAATATACCCCATAGTGAATAGGAATATCAACAACCCCAAAATCAAAAAGTATTTAGAAGCATCAGCATATGATTTGACAGATTTCCCAGAAGAGTTTTTGTCTCTAGCAAAAATAAATGGCTCAAATGCATATCGGAAAGCTTGCGTAAACATCACCATAATAATAGCAATTTTGAAGCTCTGTCCATAAATACCAAGCTGGGTTAGTGCATCACCCTTATCGGGATATAAAATGGGAAAAATAATTTTATCCATTGTTTGATTCAACACCCCGGCAATACCTAAAATCATTATGGGAAATGAATATCTAAGAATTTGAGCTAAAAGCTTTCTATCAAACTTATATTTAATGCGAAGTTCGGGTGTTAGAAACAAAAACTGCGATGCAGACGCCATCAAATTGGAGTATAGTATATAATCTACCCCATTCTTGATATCAAACCATCCAAACAAATCAGGAAAAATATCCCTAAACTTTGGAGCAATCAAAAAGAAAAAGATATTAAAAATAATAGTCAGTACTACATTTAAAATCTTTATGAATGCAAACTTTATTGGTCGTTGTCTAAATCTTAAATATGCAAAGGGTATGGAGGCTGATACATCAATGGCAAGAATCATAAATATCACAACCAGATAATGGGGCTTTATCTCCATCCCAAATCCGTTAAGTGAATCAGCAAGAGGATTTAGAAACGATAATGCAAGTATCAGAAATAATGTGGTGGTGCTAAATATAGATATCAATGTAGTGGAATAAACCCTCATAGGGTCACGTTCTTTATTTGCAAATCTGAAAAAACCTGTTTCCATTCCGTAGGTCAATATCACCTGCAACAATGCTACATATGCATAAAAATTGGTTATAGCCCCCATCTCTGCTCTTGTCTCCAAAGCAAAGGCCCAATACAATCCTAACAACCAACTCAGTAGCTTAGGCAGAATACTACCTACTCCATATATAGCTGTTTCTTTAGCTAAAATTTTCATTTCACTAGCCATAGCGTCTATACCGTTTTTTTGTATTGCAAAATTAATCAAATATATGAGGCACTAACTCATATAGATTAAATAAAGCTCATTTATAGTAATAAGACTCAACAAATCAGTACCAGCATTTGACAACAAAATTATATGGAGGAAAAAACCTAAGTCAACAATAGTAAAAAGTCAATTAGGGAATAATAATACCAAATTATGGAGATTAAAACTTGTTGTGTAATGCTACTATATTTCATTTATACAGTAAGAATCCACATATAGTTTTATACCGTTCGTGTCTTATACAATACAAATCCACGTGTAGATTTGCATTGTTCGTTTCAAATACAATAGAATTTGACTTGTAGATTCGTATCGTTCGTAATATATACAACATAAACCCAGTACAATATCAGATAATATAGTCAGGCATTCATAAAGCAGGCATGTTAAAGAGAGATGATCTTAAGATAATATAAGTATTGATTGATTTAGGAAGGTATTTATGTGAAGATTAAATGTGTATAGGAATTTATAGAATAATTTCTAGAGAGGTATATACACTTTCTGTCAACCACATTGTATAGAAAAACACACATTAATATTAAAAAAGGCGAAATTTAACTTAAATATTTTTTTACCTACTTTTAATGTTTTACTTTTGTAAATGCTTATTTTAAGCTATGAAAACGAAATAGAGTGAAATAATATTTTAAATGTATAAAGTTACAAACTACTATAAAACCAATTATCTAGAAGTGCTAATGAATTTGACCAAATTACTATTTTTAAGATTAAGTAAAAAAAGTAATACTAATAAAAGAAGAATATGTAAAATATTGTAATAAATGCTTCAAAACAAACTAATAAAGTAAGATAATATTAAACTAAATTGCCTATGGTATATAAAAACTCGAAATAATAACTAAAAAAACACTAGATATTAATATTTTTAATAAAAAAACACTTAACAAATTGATATCAGATAATCTAAAATTTGAAAACTTAATAATTATCAGAAATGCTAAAGAACAAAAAAACTTTATTAACTAGCCTCATAGCGACACTTACATTTGTAGTTATGGGTATCTTAGCTACAAGTTGTAGCCAAGAGGGAGGCTATGAAGGTCCAAAGCCTACAGAACCAGCCGACCCCTCAAAACCAGTTGTCTTCACGGACTTTTCGCCTAAAGAGGGTTCTGTGCGTACATTGGTTTTTATTGAAGGTTCTAACTTTGGAACTGACCTATCAAAAATTGAAGTTGAAATAGGAGGCATTAAAGCTCCAGTAATTGGATCCTCAGGGAGTAAAATAGTGATTATGGTCCCAAGAAGGTCTAACAGAGGAGATGTTGTTGTAACTATAAAAGATGCCAACGACAAAGTATTAAAAGAGCATGAATTTGAAGATTTATTTAATTTACACTCAGCTATACAAGTAAATACTCTTGCAGGCAAAGTTGACCCACAAACAAATGAATCTAGTATTATCGATGGATCATTTGAAGAGGCAGAATTCCAAAATCCATGGTGGATGGAATTTGATATCGACGAAGATGGTAGTAAAATTATCTATCTAATGGATGCTGAAGGCCTTGCAGCAGTAAGAAAGATTAACCTTACAACGGAAGAGGTATCTACGGTATTTATGAAAGGACAAGCAGGTGTAAAAAATGCAAAATCTATGACATTTGACTCGCCGACACGTGATACATTGTTTATTATTGATGATCACGGTAGTACTGGGTGGAACAATAGACATCAAATGCCAAATATATTTTATGCGACCAGAAATGAAGGCTTTAGAAAAGTATATCCATATTTGTATGCTGAAACTTCTTATTCCGCTGTTTCAATGAAAGATGGAACAATGTTTTATAACACATATTTTAATTCAGAAATTTTTAAAGCAAAACAAACTTGGGATGAACAATCTCAAATGTGGGATGGAGATAAACTTTTTAGCGTAAAGTCAAATAGTAATGACCATTCGTTTTTATTGAAACATCCTGATGACCTATATGTTTATATCACTGCATTTAATGGAATTTATAGATGTGCATATGACAAAACAAACAAAGTGTTAGTTTCATCTTCACTTCATGCAGGAGACTTAGGAGGTGGCTCTGGATATATCGATGCTCCAGGAAGTTCAGCTAGATTCAGCAGGCCAAGACAAGGAGTATTTGTAAAAAATAAAGAATATGTGGAACAAGGCAAAGAAGACGTTTATGACTTTTATGTTTGCGACCACAATAACAATGCAATCCGCAAGGTAACACCAGAGGGAGAAGTTAGTACTTTCGCAGGTCGTGGCAGTGTAGGAACAGATGGTAAAGTTTGGGGATGGATTGACGGTGATGCTCGTGAAACTGCCAGATTTAGAGAGCCTACAGGAATATGCTATGATGAAGAAGAAGAAATCTTCTATGTAGCAGACAGAGAAAACAAAAGAATTAGAACAATTTCTGTTGAATAAATCTAATATACAAGAATATATATAACTAAATGACACAAAAATGAAAAGATATATTTTATTAATTATATGCTTTAGTCTATCGCTTCTAAGTGTTTACTCCCAGAAAAAGACTATAGAAGTTTCTGGAACTGTTACTGATGCCGATGGATTGCCTATGATTGGTGCAACCATAATTGTGAAGGATAAAATTACATTAGGTGTTGCTACTGATATTGATGGAAAATACAAAATAAAATTAGAACCCTTTCAACATCTCGTGTTCTCATATATTGGATATGAAACTCAAGAGCATCTAATTAAAGATGAGGATACAACTCTTGATGTTGTAATGGTAGAGGCTATATCAACCGCTCTTGATGAAGTTACGGTTACAGGAATGGGACCTCAAAAAAAGGTAACAGTTACTGGATCAATAACTACTGTTGATGTTGGTTCTCTAAAAACACCTGTTTCAAGTGTAAGTAATGCTTTGATTGGAAACGTAGCAGGAGTATTAGGTATGCAGCGATCAGGACAACCGGGACAAAACACATCTGAATTCTGGATTCGCGGTATATCAACTTTTGGAGGGAGCTCAAGCGCACTTATCTTAGTTGACGGTTTCGAACGCAGTATGGATGAGCTTAACATTGAGGATATAGATAACTTTACTGTTCTTAAAGACGCTTCAGCAACCGCTATCTACGGTTCACGAGGTGCGAATGGTGTTATTTTGATTAACACAAAAAGAGGTAATGATGGGAAAGTTGAGGTGAATGCTAAATCTGAATATACTTGGACAACTCGCACAATCACACCAAAGTTTGCTGATGGAATAACATATGCATCAATGGCAAACGAAGCGTTAACAACTAGAAATAAAAGACCTATCTATAATGCTCAAGAATTAATGATGATTGATGAGCAATTAGACCCTGATATTTATCCAAATGTTGATTGGATGAAGATATTATTAAAAGATGGAGCCCCTACATACCGTGCATCAGTAAACGTTAGAGGTGGTGGTTCAAGAGCTCGTTATTATCTATCAGGCAGTTTTCTTGACGAAGGTGGTATGTATCATGTTGACAAAAACATGAAAGAGTATGATACCAATGCCAATTATCAACGTTATAACTATAGATTAAATATAGATATGAATATGACACCTACTACCCTAGTTCAAGTTGGCATAGGAGGTGCATTAGAAAAACAAAATCGCTCTGGCTCTATAAACAATGATGACATTTGGTATTCTGTATTTGGCTACAACCCTATAACAATGCCTGTTATGTACTCAAATGGATATGTTCCTGCATTAGTAACTGAAGGATCAATGGTATCATCTTGGGAAGCTGGATACAATCCATGGATAAGTGCTACCCAAACCGGATATTCTGAAGTATGGGAAAATACCATAAACTCAAATATCACTTTGGAGCAGAAACTTGATTTTATCACTCAAGGATTAAAATTTACTGGTCGTTTCGGATATGATACATATAACTACAATCATATCCAAAGAAGAAAAAACCCAGAAATGTGGAGAGCAGAGCGTCAACGCAATTCAGATGGAGAAATTGTATTTAATAGAATGGCTCCAGAGCGCTTATTATCTCAAAACTCTTCAGCTTCTGGTAATAGAAAAGAGTTTTTTGAGGCTGAATTAGTATATGGTAAAGATTTTGGTTATCATAATCTAAGCAGTGTTCTAAAATATACTCAAGATAACTATGTTAATACTTCAAGTATTGGAGGTGACATAATGCAAGGCATAGCACGTCGTCATCAAGGTTTGGCGGGTAATTTTTCATATGGTTTCAGAAACAAATATTTATTCAATTTTAATTTTGGATACAACGGTTCTGAAAACTTTGCAAAAGGGCATCAGTTTGGCTTTTTCCCTGCATATTCTGCTGCTTGGAATATTGGAGAGGAGAATTTTATAAAAGATAACTTCGACTGGCTCGAAATGCTAAAACTAAGATATTCCTATGGTGAAGTAGGAACTGATAATTCATCATCGAGATTCCCTTATCTAGCTACATTTGGCAATTACGACCGTAATACTGGAGCTGGAGATGAATCAGTATCTTATAACTGGGGAGACTTAAATAGTTCATTTAGTTATCCGGGTCTAACATACACACGTGTTTCATCAAACAATGTTACATGGGAGGTGGCAAGAAAACATGATGTTGGTGTTGACATATATCTATGGGG
>CAYFTB010000093.1:0-9752 GCA_964345875.1 uncultured Proteiniphilum sp. | reverse complement strand
CTTCCGCACCTAGCTGAAAGCCCTTTTATCCCTAAAAAAAATTTTTTTTTAGCCCACCGGAAAACTGTTACTCAAAACAAAACTACTATAATAAACTAATAATCAATCAAAAGCCTAAAGTTGAAATAAAAAGAACATTTGTTTTAACATTATTAAAGCATCGCAAAACACCCTAATTGCAAATAATTGTAAATAATGGGAGATGCACACCTCCTTTTATTAACACTTCAAGTTTTATTGATGACACTCCTAGTATTTTTGATTAAATATTTAGCTCAGGTATTATTAAACGCTCAAAATAAGGATGATCTAAATATATTTGGTTTTTTGTAATGTACTTAGCACTAAAAGCTATTTTGAAAGTCTCTTTTATCGAAAATAGTATTTTCGAGCTGTTTTATAGGAACAATTTTTATTCTCAATTTTAAAGATCAAGAATACTCTACTGTTTATTAATATGCTTCTATATTTATTAAGTCTATCTCACTTTAAATAAGATGTAATTATTAGAAACTTTAAATTAATTCTCTTATGTTTGTATTAGTTATCTAATGTATATCAAAAAGGAATTAATCTAAAATATCCAATAATTTAAATATCTATTGAAATGAAAAAAAATATTGCTGTAGTGGGTTTTGGTTTTATGGGAATGACACACGCTTTTAATATTCTGAATAACCCTAATCTGAATTTGGTTGCGATAGTTGATAAAAATGCAGATAAGGTGAAAGAGAATCTCAAAAAAAATGTAGGTAATATTTCTACAAATAAAATATCTTCTGAAGATATTGCTGATATTGCTATTTATAATGATATTGAAGATTGTATAAAATCAGAAAAACTTGATGCATGTATAGTTTCAGTGCATACTTCATTGCATGTTGAAATAGCTAGAGCAGCATTAAATAATGATATAAGTGTATTTGTTGAAAAACCCTTCACACTAAATGTTGAGGACGGGCAGGAGTTGATAGATTTGGCTAAATCGAAGAGTAAAATCTTAATGGTGGGGCATGTGGTGAGATTTATGACACCTTATGAACAGTTGAAGAGCTGGATTGATAGCAAAGAGTTTGGCGAATTAGAGTTGTTGACATTGTCTCGCTTCTCAGGACTTCCATCTTGGGGTCAGTGGAAAGAGAATCAAGCCAACTTTGGTTCTTCAGGTGGAGCTCTTTTCGATTTGGTGATTCATGATATAGATTTTGCACAATGGGTGTGTGGTTTTCCTGATGATATTCAAAAGCAGTTAATCGCTGGCAAGTTGAGTAATCATGATTATGTAAGCACACTATGGACATATAATGATTCAAATTTAAGAGTTAAAATTGACGGGGGAAATACATTTCATTCGTTATTAGATTTTAAAGCTGGATTCACAGCACGATTTGAAAGGGCAACTGTCAGCTTCTCTTCTGTCACATCTGACAAAATTTCTATTATAACCGATGATAGCGTAACCGAATTTAAGCTAAATATGGACATTGATGGTTATGATGAAGAACTTAGTTATTTTACAAAATGCCTCTTGAATAACACCTATCCCGAAAAATGTACACCCGAGTCGGCATTAGCATCAATTGAAATATGTAATATAATTGCTAATCATAATTAATTTTACAAAATAGTTGAGATTTTTGCTTCTTCTCTTTGTGGGTTTGGCATTCTTTTTGATGAATGATAAGTATGCAGGATTTCTAAAAAGGGACTATCTTTGCATATATAACTCATTTAAAAAGAAATGGAAGCTACAGACTTATTAATAAAAAGTGTAATAGAAGGTATTCATGACAAAAAGGGGCGAAAAGTCTCAAAAATTAAACTGGAAGGCTTGTCAGGTGTAATTTGCGATTATTTTATTATATGTGAGGGAGGTACTCCTTCACAGGTATCAGCCATTGCAGACTCTATTGAGTCAGTTGTGAAGAAAAACACTAGCGAGAATCCAATTCGTGTTCAGGGACAACAAAAGTCAGAATGGATAGGAATAGATTATGGAGATGTAATGGTTCATGTTTTCTTGCCAGAACTTAGAAGTTACTATAACCTTGATCATTTATGGGGAGATGCCCATTTAGAAACAATCCCTTTGATATACTAAAACATATTATCAATAAATTTGTTACATATATTTACCAGAAATTTATAGAAACTTTTAATGAACAATATTAGAAAAAATAATCAAAATAAAAGGCCAATTAATCCTATAAGACCAGAGGGGCCTAACTCCAACAAGCCATTTAATGTATATTGGGTGTACCTGATTTTATCGATTGGATTAATCGGTATGTTGGTTTTTGGACAAAATAAAACCGTTAAGAAAGTAAACTGGTCTGAGTTCCAAGAATACGTTAAGGATAATAGACTAGAGAGTATTGTTGTTTATAACAACAAGACTATTGCGGATGCTAAGGTAAGGTCAGAGTCCATAAACGTTGTGTTTGGGGATGATGCGGCCAAGTTTAAAAATAATCCTTATATCAGTGTTAATACATCGACTCCGCAAGGTGCTGCCGACTTTATTGAAAATGTGATAAAAGAAAAAGGATATGATATAGAGCTAGATTTTAGTCCTAGTTCGGAGATTTGGAAGTCATTATTCTCTTTTGCACCTTTCATATTACTCATCTTTTTCTGGATTTGGATGATGCGTCGTATGCAAGGTGGTGGTGCAGGAGGTTCAGGTGGTATCTTTAGTGTTGGTAAAGCTAAAGCTCAATTGTTCGACAAAGATGCTGGTACGAAAGTTACATTTAAAGATGTAGCAGGTCTTTCAGAAGCTAAGGAAGAGGTTCAGGAGATAGTTGAATTTCTAAAGCATCCCAATAATTATACTAATCTTGGAGGAAAGATTCCTAAAGGTGCTTTATTGGTAGGCCCTCCTGGAACGGGGAAGACATTGCTAGCTAAAGCTGTAGCTGGTGAAGCTAATGTGCCATTCTTTTCAATTTCCGGATCTGACTTTGTCGAGATGTTTGTAGGAGTAGGAGCTTCACGTGTGCGTGACTTGTTCCGTCAGGCAAAAGAGAAGTCACCGGCTATTGTGTTCATCGATGAGATTGATGCCGTAGGTAGAGCCCGTGGAAAAAATGTAAATATGGGTTCGAATGACGAACGTGAAAATACGTTGAATCAGCTTCTTACTGAGATGGATGGATTTGGATCTAATAGTGGTGTTATTATTCTTGCTGCTACAAATAGAGCTGATATATTAGATAAAGCTTTACTTCGTGCCGGTCGTTTTGACAGGCAGATTCATGTAGAGTTGCCAGACTTAAATGATAGGAAGGAAATATTTAATGTCCATCTAAGACCTATTAAGATTGATGAGTCCGTAGATGTAGAGTTTCTAGCACGTCAAACCCCTGGTTTTAGTGGTGCAGATATTGCAAATGTCTGTAACGAAGCGGCTTTGATAGCTGCTAGAGGTAAGAAGAAGTTTGTTGAGAGTGAAGATTTTATTAATGCAGTAGATAGAATTGTAGGTGGTTTAGAGAAGAAAAATAAGATAATAACAGAAGCCGAGAAGCGAACAATCGCAATTCATGAGGCTGGGCATGCTACATTGAGCTGGTTCTTGGAACATGCTAATCCATTAGTAAAAGTCACAATTGTTCCAAGGGGAAAAGCATTAGGTGCTGCTTGGTATTTGCCTGAAGAAAGACAAATCACAACAAAAGAACAGATGCTAGATGAAGTTTGTGCTCTATTAGGTGGACGAGCCTCTGAGGAACTGTTCGTGGGAAGTATCTCATCTGGAGCTATGAACGATTTAGAGCGAGTTACAAAGCAAGTTTACGGTATGATTGCATATTTGGGAATGAGTGATAAAATAGCGAATCTGAGCTATTATGATTCAAGCGGACAGGACTATAGTTTTCAAAAGCCATATAGTGAAAAGACTGCTGAACTTATTGACTCAGAAGTAAAGTTGTTGGTACAAGAGCAGTATCAAAGAGCTAAAGAGTTGCTTAGCAAACATGCAAAAGGTCATCACGAACTTGCAGATATATTGATTGAAAAAGAAATAATTTATTCAGAGAATCTTGAGGCAATATTCGGTAAGAGGGAATGGGTTTCAAGGTCTCAAGAGATATTAGAAAGTGAAAGCAGATCAAAGAATGTTTACGAGCGTTCTTCATCTGAGCATCCACATGAACTTCCGGAAACAAATAATTCTACTACTGAAAATAATATTCCTTAGATTTTCTGGAATTTAGAAAGATAGTTATCTATTAATGGTATAAATAAAAACAAATACGAATAATTATTATCAATTATATTATTAAAAACATTAATAAACCACGCTTTAGGACATGTTTCTCCTGTTTTCTTTGAGGGAAAAATGTCGTGGAATATTAAACTGAGTTTTGCGCTGTGAACTTTTCAGATTAAGTATTCGTTATATTAATCGTAAATAACATAGTTATATAATATATACGAATATGAAAATATTAAGATTTTACTTCCTTGCAAGTGTCCTTTTTATAGGTATGATTTCATGCGGGAATAGCAATGCAAAAAATAACGATAATAATAATTCTAAAAATTTAAAAACAATGAAATTCGAAAAAGTAGCACTTCCTTATGCAACTGATGCTCTAGAGCCTGTTATAAGTAAAACAACAATTGAACTACATTATGGTAAGCATCATCAAGCATATATTGATAATTTAAATAAACTAATTGTAGGTACTGAGTTTGAAGACGCTGACTTGGAAACAATTGTAAAAAAGAGTAGCGGTGCAATTTTTAATAATGCAGGTCAAGCTTTAAACCATAATATTTACTTTACTTCATTTAAAGCTAATGGGGGAGGTGAGCCACAAGGAAAACTTGCTGAGGCTATTAATTCTCAATATGGCTCTTTTGAAGCCTTTAAAGATGAATTTAATGCTGCTGGTGCATCTGTGTTTGGTTCAGGATGGGTATGGCTTGCAAAAGATAGCGACGGAAAACTACATATTGAAAAAGAACCCAATGGAGGAAACCCTCTAACAAAAGATTTAACACCAATACTTGGATTTGATGTGTGGGAGCATGCTTACTATCTAGATTATCAAAATAGACGTGCTGATCACTTAAAAGAGATTTGGAAAATAATCGATTGGGAGGTTGTAAGTAATCGTTATTAATATCTATTTATTTAGTTGATTATAATATTAAAGTCACCACTCAAGGATCTGATTCTTGAATGGTGACTTTTTATTTTGCATTAACCTAGAAGTTTTATCTGATAGAAATACTGTCAAATCTATTTGCGGTGTAGCATTATTCCCGTCATCATTCTTCCCGAACGAATAGTTTGTCTACGTGCCGAGAAGAACAAGTCGTTACTCTTATAGGTACATAAATTTGTCTTCTCAATGTTTTCCTGTTTTACACCTAATCTTAATAACTCTTGATAATTCATTTCTTTCAAATCAATATGAGTTTTTCCAGTGGACTCATTAAAGTATGAATTATCCTGATTGATTACGAATCCATTTTTATTAAACTCCTCTTCAACATCTTTGCCTACTTCGTAATGGTCTACACTGATTGATGGACCAATACATGCAATTATTTCGTTTGTAGAAGTTTTAAAAGAAAGATTCATGTAATTAATGGTTCTTTCAATAATTTTCTTTGAAGTGCCTTTCCATCCTGCATGCACTGCACCAATAGCATTGTTTACAGGATCAAATAGCAGGATAGGAACGCAATCAGCAGTAGTGACACACAGAAATAATCCTAGTTCATTTGTTATAGAAGCATCATATCCGTAAAGGGATTCAGTTTGTGATGATTTGCTTTGACTAAGAAATTCTTTGTCAATTTTTATTACTTTATTACTATGTGTTTGGTGAGGAGTTATAAGTTTGTCAGAGTCTACGTGAAATTTTCGAGATAAAATATTTCTATTCTCATATATATTTAGTGGATCGTCATCAGAATAGTTACCTAAGTTTAATGATTTGAATTCTCCAGAACTTATACCACCATTTCTCGTACTTGAAAAGTGAGATATATTGTCATACCTTTTTAATTTTTCAAAAAAAAGTATCTCAGGATAATCAATATGCCTTATCATAACTAAAAGTCCTCCTCATAATAATCGAAATCCTCGTCATAGTCATAATCTTCCTCCTCGTCCATAGTGTCGTCATCAAAAGAATAGTCCTCGTCTTCAAATTCTAGCTTTTGTACATCAAGAGGTTTATGTATTATGGACTTATATGCTTCTTCTCTGGAAAATTCTCCGTCCGCGTTCAATTCTTCCCATATCATATCCTTTAATTTCTGTATCCCATCGCCAGTAATAGAAGAGATAAATATGTATGGTATTGAAGGCAAAGTTTGTGATATTTCATCTATTAATTCTTCGTCCAGCATATCAGATTTTGTGATTGCCAGAAGCCTTTGTTTATCTAGTAACTCAGGATTATAGATAGTTAATTCGTTAAGCAGCATTTTATACTCGGTCATGATATCATGACTATCAGCAGGAATCATAAATAATAGTAACGAGTTCCTTTCAATGTGCCGTAAAAATCTAAACCCAAGACCTTTGCCCTCGCTTGCTCCCTCAATAATTCCTGGGATATCAGCCATTACAAATGACTTGGAGTCACGATAACTTATTATGCCTAAGTTTGGTTTTAATGTTGTAAATGGATAATCTGCTATTTTAGGTTTTGCAGCAGATACAACAGATAATAGAGTTGACTTCCCTGCATTTGGCAAGCCTACCAAACCTACATCAGCAAGAAGTTTAAGTTCTAAAATTACCCATCTTTCTTCGAAGGGTTCTCCTGGTTGTGAATATCTAGGTGCCTGGTTAGTTGATGTTTTAAAATGAGTATTTCCTAGTCCTCCCTTTCCTCCCTTTAGTAGGATAACTTCTTGATCATGTTCGGTTATATCGCAAAGATATTCACCTGTTTCAGCATCATAAACAACGGTTCCGCATGGGACTTCTATTATCTTACTATCACCATCCTTACCTGAACTTTTTTTTCCTCTTCCTCCTTCTCCATGTCCTGCAAAAATATGTTTTTGGTACTTGAGATGAAGAAGTGTCCAAAAATTTCTGTTGCCACGCAAAATAATATGACCCCCATGACCTCCGTCACCTCCATCTGGACCACCTTTGGGGACATATTTTTCTCGTCTGAAATGTGAAGAACCCCTGCCACCCTTTCCCGAGCGGCAGAAGATTTTTACATAATCAATAAAATTAGATTCACTCATTTTATTTGGTCTCTCTATAAACTGTCTATTAATTGCTCGATAGTCGTAAAAATATCTTCTACACTACCATTTCCTTCTATAACAGATAATTTACCCTGTTTGTTGTAGAAGTCTTTAAGAGGTGATGTTTGATTGTGATATACATTGAGTCTAGACTCTATAGTTTCTCTGTTGTCATCAGAGCGACCTTCAATTTTACCACGATTAATCAAACGTTCAATAAGTTGCTCTTCTTCAACATCAAGACACAGAACTCTAGTTATTGAAAGATTATTCTCACTAAGTTTTTCATCAAGTGCAACTCCTTGTGCAACAGTACGAGGAAAACCATCAAAAATAAATCCTTTTTTATCAAGATTGTTTTTAATGAGCTCGTCAATAATATTGATAACAATATTGTCTGGAACCAATTGCCCTTTTGAAATATATTCGTTTGCAGTATTACCTAGCTTTGTAGCTGAATTTATCTCGTTTCTCAATAGTTCACCAGTTGAAATGTGCTCAAGTTGATATTTCTTAGCAATTAGTTCACCTTGCGTACCTTTGCCCGATCCTGGGGCTCCCAAAATTACAATGTTTAGCATATTTAGTTGAATAAAAAATAAGTCGCAAAGGTACTTATTTTTTCACTCTCAATTTGTCGTTTAAAACTAAATTTAGACAAAATACTGTTATAATGTAAGAAAGATTGGCTTATTGTAATCCAAAAGACACTTAAATATATGATAAATGCTAATCGTAATCTTTAGCTTCAATTTCACCACTAAGCACTAAGGCTGCATTTTCTGCAAGAGCTCTCATTTCATCTTCTCCTGGATACATATATATAGGTGCTATTTTGAATACGCGTTCTATTATAAGATTACAGAACCACTTGCTATTCGCCAAACCTCCAGTTAGAAGTATTGCATCTACATCACCTTTTAGAACTGTAGAGAATGCTCCAATTTCCTTAGCTGTTTGATAAGCCATTGCTTCCATAACTGTCAATGATTTCTCATCACCTGCAAGTGCAGCTTTCTCTACTTCATAAGCGTCGTTGAGCCCAGTGTATGCAAAGAGTCCTCCTCTGCCTGTAATCATAGATTTCATTTCCTCATACGTATATTTACCGCTGTATGCCATTTTAAGTAAAGATCCAGATGGAAGTGTCCCAGATCTTTCAGGTGATATTGGTCCATCACCATCTAAGGCCTGGTTTACATCTATTACTTTGCCATTTTGGTGAACACCTACCGATATTCCTCCACCCATATGAGCTACGATAAGGTTCATGTCTTCATATTTCCTATTAACGGACTTTGCATGTAATCTAGCAATGGCTTTCTGATTGAGTGCATGGAATATGGAAACTCTCTGGAAAAGTGGATGTCCTGAAAAACGTGCAATGGGAGCTAGTTCATCTACAACAACTGGGTCAGCAATGAATGCTTGTGCAGATGGTAGCTGTTTGGCGATCTCATCTGCTATTAAAGCACCCAAATTGCTAGCATGTTCCCCCATTTTTGCTTCAATCAAGTCCTTCTTCATTTTTTCGTTTATTCTGTAAACACCTGAAGGAATTGGTTTGACTAATCCCCCACGACCTATAACTGCTTTAATCATATCAATCCGAATGTCAGCGTCTTTCAGTTCTTTATAAATAATGTCTTTTCTATATTCAAATTGATCTGCAATGTTTTTAAACTTGCTTAATTCCTCTACTGAATGACGAATTGTTTTAAGGAATATAGGGTCGCCATTTATAAATATAGCAATTTTAGTTGATGTGGAACCAGGATTAATTACCAAAATTCTTGTCTTGTTGTCCATAATAGGTTTGTTGTGGTTAATTTATTAGTTATTTCATTGCAGCTGCTAAAGCTATAGAAAGTAATTTGCTTCTTTCATTGTCTGATCTGGATGTGAGTACGATAGGAACAGTGGCCCCTATTATAACAGCAGCCACTGAAGCACCGCCCAAGAAACTTAAGGCTTTGTAGAACATATTTCCGGCCTCAATATCTGGAGCCAAAATAATATCACAATCTCCTGCCACATCGCTCACAATGTTTTTGTGGATAGCAGCATCTTTGTTTACTGCATTATCAATTGCAAGTGGTCCATCCACAATGCAATTCTTTATTTGACCACGCTCATTCATTACTTTTAGTATTGCAGCATCTATTGTTGCAGGCATTTTATTATTAACAGTTTCTACGGCTGCAACCACTGCAACTTTGGGTTTCTCTATGCCAATTTTTATACAAGCTTCTACTGCATTATTTAATATATGAACCTTTTCATTCAAGTCAGGTGTAATATTCATTGCTACGTCGGTTACCCCTAGTAACTTATGGTAATAAGGTGATTCGAAAAATGCAATATGATTCAAAAGCTCACTTTTGCGTAGTCCTTTTTCTTTATTCAGCACGGCTTTAAGCAAAGTGCCTGTCGGAATATTTCCCTTCATCAATATATCTGCATTGCCATTTCTCACTTGTTCAACAGCAATTTCTGCTGAACTATTTACACCCTCT
>CAYFTB010000092.1:0-10002 GCA_964345875.1 uncultured Proteiniphilum sp. | reverse complement strand
TGCTATGACAATTTTAAATAATGAGCCATATCATCATGAATAGTTTTGTAATTAATAATAATCCTTATCCTTATCCTTATCTGGAATTGCTGCTAGTTACTTCAATCTCTTTTTCAAAATAAATAATTTCACCTTCATTACTAACTCCTTCAGCAATCAATAGATATGTTGTTGGAGTATCAGCAGCATAGAAGTCAATGGAGGCTTCACCATTATCTGAAATAACTAAGTTCGGTTTCCAATATATTGTTGTTCGTAAATCAGATGCTGAACTGTCTTTCTCTTCTTGTGTCTCATATGAAGGAGAATAGAATTCAGCATATTGCTGATAACCCAACGGAACTATATGATCAAGATTGATAGGTTTGCTGGATTTTGGTGTATATCCAATTTTTGTAGTAATTACAATTGCACCATCAGTGTCTGGGAAAAATCCAGGCATCATAGAGTTATCTCTTACTACAAATAATGATTCTATTGAGCTAACATCAATATCATCAAGCCTATCGGAGAAATCTTCATATCTCATATCATCAATTATGAATAGAACGGGGCGATCCGATCGTGTGGTGGTTACTATGTCGGGTCTTACTATTATTCCAGGCTGAGTATATAACAATGATCTAAAGCTGCTTACATTCATCTTTTCAATATCATCAGCTGTGCGAACACCTGTTGCAGATATTGGCGAATAATATGTTGACTCCGTATATTTATCTAAGCTTTTTGCAGTAACTGTTACCTCATCTAGCATTATTGTGCGTATGCCATATTGTTGAGTGTAGTCCTCATTAGCTTTCTGTAAATATGAGTCCAGATCCTTATTATTATTATATATTATCTCAGGCTTAGGTTGTAGCGATGCTCCTAGTATTTTGGGAAATGTCTCTTTTTCAAGACTTATTAAATTGTTCTTGCCTCCCTTTTTGCTTAGTGACTGCACAAGAATAGATGTCCCTGCAGGATACTCTACGTTAAATTCAAAGCGTCCTTTGTTGTCAGCTTCTGCAGTGACTGTACTTACCAATGAGTCCTTAGTAGCCATCAAGCTAATATTGCCCTCCTTTAGCGAGCTGAACAATCCGTCTGCTTTTCCCTTGATTTTCTGAGCTATTTCGGGTTCGTATTCTGTCGGAACATCTATTTCTCCTTTTATTACTTTAGGGATGTTATACCTTCTCCATCCCTGAGTCATCATAAGAGCGTCAAGGGCTAATCTGCTTTCTCTGCTGTCATTAAAATATGAATATGGAGATTCAATATGTCCTTTCAGTTCTGAAGACAGAAGTAAATATGATACAATATTTGCAGTGGTATCTTTTATTGCAGTTTGTTTGTCAATAACGGATATCGCAATATTTCCACCTGAGGTGCCTCTCTGAGTTGATTTTACATTCAAATTGATAGGTATATGTTCTCTGCGAGTATAACTATCTTTTTCTGTTAGAGTTTTAGTCTGCATTTCTCTATCTTTGTCAAAAATAAAAACCAGACGCTCACTCAAAACCTCGTTGTCAAGGTTTATTAATAATAGGTTTATAATGCCTGAAGGAAATCCGTCAACTGGAAACGTATATGCGTCAACATTTGGTAGCAGTTGTTGGTGATAAATAATCTGACCTTTATTATGAATTAGAAGTGATAAATTTTCATTCTTTGCATCATCTCCACTTAATATGCCAATCATCATGCGTTTACCTATTATTCTTGCTGTTACTATTGAGACATCACTGCGTATATCTGGCAATTCAAACCGGTTGCTAGTTCCATTGCTGTTTGTGACTTCTGCATAATAAGTTTCCTCAGCCATAGGTATAAAAGTAAATGAGCCCATACCATTTTTAAGTGAGTTGAACTTTAAGACTTCTGTATTTTGTGAATTATAAAGAGTTCCTGATATATTTTCGCTCCAGCCAGATGCATTTAGCGCTTTAAAGGCTATTTGATTTGTTTTATTAGGAATTATATATCCTCCTTCAGGAAAGAAAGAAACATTAAATTTGTCATTGTCAATTGGAATAGAATAAAACCGTTTATACATTCTGTTCTTGTATTTAAGACTTAGCAACATTGTGCTGTTTGTGACTTTGTCATCAATTTTTACATTCCACTTGTATTTTTTATCCGAAGATGGCTTTAGTGTTTTAGCACCCTTAAATGCAAGATTACAAGACACTATCTCTGGTATTATGATTTCATTGCTTTGTCTGTCTAAAAACTGTAAGGTAGCTGAGATATCATTCTTTTCAACTTCAAAATCAATAAGAGGCTCTATTTCAAGTGAGAATGGGTCGTAGATATCAATCACTTTCGTAGGAAATGATGACTCATCTGTATTTCTCATATATTGTGTGTAGCATCTTATAGTGTATGAACCCTCGATCAAGTCATCGTGTAGGTCAATGTGTCCACTATATGCTCCCGTGCTGTCAGGTCTAATCTTAATTCTTTCGATCAAATCATCTACTGGACTTAGCAATTCTACATAGATATATCTACTCAGAAAAATAGGTTTATGAGTAAGAGCATCCTGAAGGTGAGTGCGAATCCATATGCGTTCTCCAGATAAATAGCCGTCTTTATCGGTCTGTATATAAATTTTTTCCTGAGGAAAGGTCATAAGTTGTTCTGTAATGTGTTTATCTATAGTGGTTATAGAGTCAGAAAGGTGCTCTTGCGATTGTATATTAAGACTTAAAAGGAGGAAGGCAAGTGTAATATATATATATATACGTTTCATGAGTGATTGGTTTATTTTATGAAATACTCAGAAATACTATTTCACAAATATAGTATATTTAGTTATATTAAAAATTATATAAGTGTAAAAGATAAGAAATGTTTATTCTGTATATTCAATATTCAAAATGTATTCAAATCAAAACAAAGAATTACTTTTGTGTAAATATTCTTTTAATCTATGGCTACAAAAAAACAAATATTTAAAGTTCTTTGGATAGTGGTTGTTGTTATTGCAATAGCATCCATAGCCTGTCTAATTATTTTGCCACATATCAAAGGGTACTTTTTGGCATTAGGAGGTGGATTTTTGATACTAAATATTTTTATCTCAATGTTTTTTATTCAGAACAACTATCGTGACAAAGAGTAGTGTCTCAATAAAAGAAGATATATACAATTTATTTATAAATTCCCCGCTTGTTTAAAGCCTGTTGATAACGGGTAGCATTTCTTGAATGCTCAGCATGTGTAATTGCAAAATTGTGTCGTCCAGACAAATCTTCTTTCGCACACATAAAAAGATAGTTATGGCTTTGTGGTGATATAGTAGCGTCAATTGCTGCTACAGATGGAATCCTTATAGGTCCAGGAGGAAGCCCAATAATCTTATATGTGTTGTATGGAGAGTCAATTTCAAGATGCTTGAAAAGGATACGTCTTAGTGCAAAGTCACCAATAGCATATTTAACGGTTGGGTCGGCCTCAAGTTTCATACCTCTCTTCAATCTGTTCAAATACAGTCCAGCTACTATCGGATATTCATCTGCATAAGTAGCTTCCTCCTCCACTATTGATGCTAGGATAGAGACTTCCAAAGGGGTAAGACCTATATTTTGTGCTTTTTTTATCCTTTCTTGATTCCAAAACTTGTCATATTCCCTTTTCATCCTCTTTAGCAGAGACTCTACGTCTGTATCCCAAAATACTTGATATGTGTCAGGAATAAACATCACAGCTAATGTAGTGTCATTAAATCCTAGACTTTTAGACACCTCTTCGTTGTTAAAGGCATTAATAATAGAAATGCTGTCTAGCATTAATTGCTGAGATATACGCCCAGCCAATCTGTCCAAAGTTCTGATATTGTTAAATGTAAGGTTTACAGCAGACTGATTTCCCGATCGCAGCATCCTAATTACATCTACCATTGTCATTCCGTCAGTCAATTCATATCGTCCAGACTTCATGTTATGAGGGTAACGCATTCTGTCGGCAATAACTCTGAAAATTTTTTCCGAGGGAAGATTGTTGTCCTTTAATTGTGATATCAGAGTTTCGTAATTCTTTTTTTCATCAATATATATATAAGATGTGTTCTTAAGTTCAAATGGCTTAAAAACTATATTTCGCAAAATAATTATACTCACCACTGCCGTAACAAATAAAATTATCAAAATCCAAATGGTTATTATTTTACCTCTATTTTTTCTTTTTGCAGCCATATTTTATATACTTATATGCTAAGACTTGACAAATGTATAAATATTTAAACAGATTTGTCTCCTTTATTTTGACAAGATAAAAACATTCTTTATATTTGCATCCGATTTCGCAAACCAATCCAAAAGGAAGTGTGGGTGAGTGGCTGAAACCACCAGTTTGCTAAACTGACGTACGGGTAACTGTACCGAGGGTTCGAATCCCTCCGCTTCCGCTTTTAGTCAACTAAATGACTAGCTAGCCGTTCAAGTCAATATGATTTGGACGGTTTTTTTTATGTCCATATAACATCAATTATCCATAGTCTATTGATACTAACAGTTGTCTATTATTTATTATGACAAACCGTATAGGATCTTTGCACCTTTCCGTAAAAATATAGCAAGTAATTTTATGAAGAATTAATTGTCATAATATTTTGTCAATGTTCAAAAAAACATGTCATCATCTACCTGGTCTAAACTTAAGTTCTAGTTTTGGCTGTGCTCTCATTTTTCCCGAAAACATATCTCGAACCCATATCAATCCAGCTTCGGCTCCAACTGTTGGAGTAAACCAATGTTCGATGGTGGCACCATAGTATGTGTTGTTCATTATTGGCATAATTGGTCGCTTTGGCGTGCTATTGTGTTGCCACACTGGCATTCCTCCATAGGCATTAAGATACCAATAGTCTGTGATGCGCTGGCGGGCGTGCAAATCAATCTGCACAGCTGATTGACTAATATTATATCTGTTTGTTGCCGTTTGGGTGTAACCTACGCTCCCTTCGATCATGAAATTGTGTGAAGCTATATATTGCAAATCAGTGGATACATTCCAATATGGCATTACATCGAAGTCTGAATTATAAGAACCCGAAATTCCTGCCATTAGATTGGGAGTCAACAGATAGTTGGCACCAGCATTGAGAATATAATAATTGGCTTTTCCAAAAAAAGGAGTTTCCACCAATCCTAATGTGGTGGCAGCATGCAGGTTTAGCCTCTGAATGGGAGAATAAGTAGCAATTGCCGTTCTGCTTTTAGATAGAATATCATCTGTTCCAGCTCCATAAAAGTTTATACCAATAGGCTTTGTTTGAGGCCTTAAAAAGGGTGATATTGAGAAATCTTCAAAGCGGTTATACTGAAGACCATTTCTTCCAATTATTGGATTGATGGTAGGGACATTGATATTGAAATCTTTTGAAGTATCCATATTGGGGTACTTCATTCGTAGCATTTCTTTGTTTAAGTCAATGCTGTCAGCCAATGTTATGGTTTTTATATCTTGTGCAATAATGTTTGTCGAATAAAGTATTATTGAAAATATGATTACAATAGTATATTTAATTTTCATATGATTATTCTTGATGTTCTGATTACTGCGTATAAAGATATAAGTTTAAGGCATATTATACAAATGTTTGACAATGCAGATATAATATGATTTTAAGAGTCAATTACTAAACTCTAGAAAGTATTGGTCAAATAGTTAGTTCATCTTGGTTGTAAGTATTAAATCAATTAACGGACTAACTTTTGCAAATATTTACTAACTTGTGCCAGATTTTAAATAGAAATAAAAACTTAATCTCAAAAAAACATATTGTGTTATGAAAAAGGTTGTATCTGTTACAATTGTTTTAATATCAATCTTTAGTTTGTCATTACATTCAGCTGATAAAAAGCCATATGGATTGCTTACCGATTTGATTGAGCATACTGACCGTGTGTGGAATAATGGTTATCTGTCTAATTTGTCTGTATGGCAAATTGATGATGCAATTGAGCCATTCCAGTATGCCGAGATTAATTCATTTTATCCTACTTTCAGTTGGGTAGTTCCGGGAGAGATTAACAATACATATCAGGAGTCCTATAGGATACTTGTGTCTGACAAAATTGAGAGTATTATTGATGAGAATATTACCGGTAATATCTGGGATAGTGGAGATGTAGCAAGTGATAAATCAACATCGGTTATATATGGGGGTGACCCATTGCAGCCCAACAAAGTATATTACTGGAGAGTTAGGGTTGTCACAAATCAAGATGGAGAAAGCGAGTGGTCAGATATGAAGGCTTTCAAAACAAGCAATAATCCATCTGAATATAAATCTTCACATTATCCGCAAGTTAAGACTTTGGAACACCCTGTTTTAATAAACAGAATTGATAATCAAAGCACTTTCATTGATTTTGGAAAAGCAGCATTTGCTCAATTATCTTTTAATCTAAGATCAGATGGAAATAGAAGCATAATTATTCATCTAGGAGAGGATATTAAAGACGGCAGAGTGAATAGAAATCCTGGAGGAACCATAAGGTATCACAGATATGAAATTAATCTTGTTGAGGGATATCACACTTATCGAGTAAAGATAGCCAAAGATAAACGTAATACAGGTTCGGCAGCAGTCTTATCTCCAGATTATATTGGTGAAATTTTACCATTCAGATATTGCGAGATTGAGGGATATGAAAATGATATTACACCATCTGAAATAACAAGAGAGTCGGTTCATTATCCATTTAATGAAAGTGCTTCTTTTTTTGAGTGTAGCAATGATACACTTAATCAGATATGGGATTTGTGCAAATATTCTATTAAAGCCACTTCAGCACTTGGAATCTATATTGATGGTGATCGAGAAAGAATTCCTTATGAAGCTGACGTACTCATAAATCAATTGAGTCACTATGGAGTGGATAAAGAGTATTCGATGGCACGGCGTTCATATGAATATATGCTTGAGAGACCCACTTGGCCAACTGAATGGATTATGCAAGCTGTTATTTTGGCATGGAACGATTATCAATATACTGGCGATAATAGGTCGCTTAAGTCTAATTATGATATTCTTAAGGCACGGACCTTAATGCAGTTGAGGGAATCAAATGGTTTAATAAGTACTACCACAGGTTTACAGTCCGATAAATTTAAATCCTCAATTAGATTCAATCAAAATATTCGAGATATTGTTGACTGGCCTCATACTGGTATATTAGGACTGAATAAAGATGAGGGAGGAGAGGCCGATGGTTTTGTATTCACTGATTATAATGCCGTGACAAATGCTTATCACTTTGAGACACTTAAGTTGATGACTATGATTGCTAAATCACTGGACATGGAAGATGAGGTTAAGTTTTTTGAGAAGGAAAAGGAACAATTTCTTAAAATATACAATAATACTTTCTTTGATAAAAAGAGAAGACTGTATGTAGATGGAGATACAACGGAACACTCTTCTTTACATGCAAATATGTTTCCCGTAGCTTTTGGAATGGCGCCTGTAGCGAATGAAAATATACTGAACTTTATAAAACGCAAAGGTATGGCATGCAGTGTCTATGGATCTCAATTTCTGATGGATGCTCTATATGAGGCAAATGAGGCAGAGCATGCACTTGCTATGCTTACGAAAACCGACGACAGGGGATGGTATAATATGATACGTGTAGGCTCCACAATTTCGCTAGAAGCTTGGGACAATAAATATAAGCCAAATCAGGACTGGAATCATGCTTGGGGTGCTGCTCCTGCAAATATTATTCCACGTAAACTAATGGGTATTGAGCCTCTTGAAGCCGGATTTGGCAGGATAAGAGTCAAACCACAAATAGCATCTTTAGAATGGGCAAAAGCAATTGTGCCTACAATAAGAGGTGAGGTAGATATGGAAATAAACAATAATAAAGGTCAATACACAATGCAAATCACTATTCCTGCAAATGTGATAGGCGAAGTATATTTACCACTATTGTCAAACAAATATAAGCTTTCTGTGAATAACCAAAAGTGGGAGTCAAAGAGAGTAAAAGGAACTCCATTTATATCTCTTGGGGAAATTCCTTCTGGAACTTATGATATTGTTATGACATATTAATTGTGGGCTGAATTAATTCCATATAGACTTCAGTGTGGAAACCTCAAGGCTTTTCACTCTTATGTTATTTCCCCAAAAGTCAAATCCTTTGTTCTCATCTTGTGTCCTGCGCTCAAAAGAACGCGAATAGGCGCCATTGTCAAAGAACACTTCCACTGAAGTCTTGTCAATATACATTTCGGCCGATAGCTCCATGCTTGTCATATCTTCTGGTGAGTAGAACACTCCATTAATAGTATTGGAGTTCATGTCATAATCAACTAGGTTTTGACCTTTGAAGTTGATGCCTGCACTAGTAGCATGAGATAGACTCAGTGTAAACCTAATTCGTATCAGTTCTTCACCTTTATATTTGCTCATTGCCTCGTTAGCTTTATCTGCACTGAGGTTGTTTGCAAATCTTTGTGTTGAATCAATAAGTTTTTCAACTTCTGTAATTGGGTTACTGAATAGCCTTGGTCCATTCTTAGTAGTTCTCAGTGTTAGTTCTGTAGGCAGTAACATCATTCCATTAAAAGGCATGTTGGGGTGACTAATTCGACCCCATCCCACTTGCACTCTTCGTCCATCGGGTGTGTCTGTATATGTTTGAGCTGCATAAATTGCACCTGTAGTATATTGAAATTTGCCAAGCTCGGGAGTGAACTTCTTCCCATCAAACGAACCCAACATATATGTACCCGAAGCGCCATACATCACCCATTTTGTATTATTTGAGTCCCCATCTACAGGCAATTCAAACAACTCTGGACATTCCCAAAACCCAGTAACGTGGCTTTCATACTTCCATTGCTTTAAGTTTGAAGATGTGTATATTGAATGTCCGTCACGCTCATTTAGAACCATCACCCAATGATTTCCAGGTTCGTACCATAATACTTTTGGGTCGCGTGTGTCTTGGCTGTTCCATATGTGCTTTGAATCAATTAATGGGTTGCCCTCATATTTTGTGAATGTTCTCCCGTTGTCAAGACTATAGGCAATGCACTGCACTTGTTTGTCGGAGCTGGCTGCTGTGTATGCGGCAATCATCGGAGGCTTGTTACCTTTCCCAAATCCAGAAGTATTGTCCCAATCTATTACAGCAGATCCGGAAAACATGCCACCTAAGTTGTCAGGGTATAATGCATTTGGCAATTCTTCCCAGTGAATTAAATCCTTGCTCACAGCATGTCCCCAGTGCATATTCTCCCATTCTCGTTCGTAGGGATTGTGTTGGTAATAAAGATGGTACTCTCCATCGTAATATAACAAACCGTTAGGGTCGTTTATCCATCCCCTCTGTGTTGTAAAGTGAAACTGTGGTCGATTCTCCTCTTTATATAATTCATCTTGACCTACAATTTCTTTATCTTGAAACATTTTGTTCAATGCTTCGTTAGATGCGTCATATTCAATTGTGATTGTCTTGCCCTTGTAGTCAGATAAATTGAGAAACACCCAATAGTCGGGCTCATCATTTGCCAAACGAATCTGAAAGGACCTATCCTGTTTATCACCAATTTTTATTTTCATCTCTTTTCTGTCTACCTTATGAGATATGGGTATGTTCAGATAGTTACTATTAACTTTAATGGTAATTTCTTCCGCATTTGAATGAAGTATAAAGGCTAGAAGGGCAATAAAAGTCAGTAGGAATTTATGAATATTCATGATTCGTTTGTTTAAATAATTATTGTTTTTTATCAAGTCAATAACAAAGTTATATATTTATTTCAATATCTCGTAATGCTAGCCAATTCCAAAACTATAAACCTTCTTGATGATAATAATATATGCCATACCGAACTAATAAAAATATTTGCACATCATTTAAGAATCTATGTAGGAAGAATAAATCCAAATGATGATGGCTAAAACTTGCACTATAATTCTATTGTATTTGTCTTATACAATAGAAATCTACATGTAGATTCTTATCGTTCGTGATAAATACAGTTCAAATC
>CAYFTB010000091.1:0-10088 GCA_964345875.1 uncultured Proteiniphilum sp. | reverse complement strand
TTGTTACGTTTTGAACATAATTAATGGTTTCATCTGCTCTAAAGTATCCTGAAATACATACTGGATCTTTGTAGTATTGCTCTAGTCGTTTAAGTTGCAAATATTTTTCAACATTGCCTTCCCAAATGTTCTTATCAGCACCATACTTCTCAGCTAATGCTCTTGCATCTGAAATATGACCTATTCCTCCATTGTAGGATGCCAAGGCTAATTTCATCTGTTCATCTTTATTTTCCACAGTAACAAATACATCAAGAAGTTTCCTTAGATATTGAGCCCCAAGAGCAATATTTATTTCTGGAATGTATGATTCATTACTATCTATTCCCATGGCCTTCGCAGTTGCAGGCATTATTCCCATGAGGCCACCAGCACCAGCCCATGATTCTACATTAGGATCAAATGTGGATTCATTAAATGAAATAGAAGCTAGTAGTCTCCAATCTAAATTATACCTCTTAGCAGAATCTTTGAAAAATGCGTCCCAATGTGATATTTGCCCTGGTGATAAAAGAGAAATTATTGCCGATTGGTTCTCATCATGAAAACCTTTTGATTCTTCAAAGTATCGTTTTGAAAACCTTATATCAGAGCGATCTTTATGAATCATATGAAACCACCTATCTAAAGAATCTGCAAGGATAGGTGAATCTTTTCTGACAGCCCAAGAGGTTCTCTGATCAAAACTAATTGGTAATGAAATATCAAGATTCCTAAAATATGTGTGGTTTATTCTCGCAACATTATTTTCTGCAACGGTATATTTTATCTTACCTCTTGACACCATTCTTATCAAGTCTTCAACAACAATAGAGTCTCCTTTGGGATAAGTGATATCTATTCCTCCACCTAGTTCATTATTTAAATTATTAATTCGAGTGGCATACTTACTGTCTTTGATAACATAAACTTTTTTGTTTATCAATTCAGAGACATCACTAAGCAGTGTATCTTCCTTTTCTGATCGTTGAATTAGCACTTGATGTGATATTTCACTTAATCCACAATAAAACACAGAGTCCTTTTTATCATTTTCTATTGGAATGCTATAAGCGATCACATCACCTAGATTGTCGTTCAACATCTGAAACATTGCAGAGTTATTAGGTGCTACAATTACCTCTAGTTCTAAACCCTTTTCATCAGTAAAACTTTTAATCATATCATAATGATAACCCATTTCTTGATCTCGATATATAAAATATGATATCGAGGTATTAAGAGTAATTACTCGAAGCGTGTCTCTACTCAATATTACTTGATAGTCATTTGGCACTGTCTTTGGTGTTGAAATACAGGAAATAAGAAGTGATAGCAAGAATAAAGTAAATGATATTTTCTTAATCATATTATATTATTTACCCCAGTTCTTTAAGCAAACCTAATTCATCAGAAGTCATAAATTCAACATCAGGCCATCTATTAACTATATGTTTGAGTAGCTTTTGAAAAGATTTTAAGTTTTTGTCTCTATTTTTTGGATGAATCGACCCAATAAAATTAAGCCTATGTGTTGATATAATTGCAGGTCTTTTAAAAAGAAATGCTAAATGAATTTTTCGCATGCATTCATTTATACTGTCAGTCATCTTGGGTTGAGATGGTTCAAAATCACAGGTCCTGATTAGATAAATAAGCCCTGATTTACTCTTAATGCCGAAAAGAGTATTGTTCCTTACTTTGAATGTTTTGTTATCATCAATTGGGATATGCTGGTAATGACTACCTTGCAAGAATCTCACACCATTTTCTACTAACCCTTGCTCTATCTCCATTGGCCAAGTATAGGTGGTGGGTATGAAAGTTAGAGATCTATACTTAAATATATCTTCAAACATATTTAATCCCTCTTCAATAATATTGTTAAAATCATCAACATCTTCTTTTAGTCCTGAATTGAACGCTCCCATATAATTTAAATTTATATCTGGAGTGGTATCTGATGTAAGACCAAAAGTGCCTAAATCAAACCCAATTCTTGTAGCCTTTACTCCATTTCTTAGATCATTCATCCATTCTTTTACATACAAATGTTCGCGTCCGTGAAATTGTGGGTAGAATAATTTATTGCTGAAACCTTCTTGCCACATTTTAAAAGATTGTTCCGTTGCAGAATCTCTCTCTAATGTTCTAGTAAAAGGCTCAAAAAAATATTCTTCAAAATCATGTTCCCTTATCTTTTCAAAATCAGGATTTGCCATTACTGCATTAGCTGTCAATACTGCATTCCTACCATTTTTATCTTTAACAGAAGAGAGAACTTCAAATAGTGACGAAAGCTCATCAGGTGTGGCAAGATTGTCATATTTGCAATAATCGTCTTTGTCCACTCTAATGCCTAAGTCTAGAAACTTGTTATAAGTCTCCCGTGAGGGCATTCTGATACTACCCCAATCATCAGATTCTATAACAACTATCTTGCGAGTTGTTTTCCAGCTGCGCATATCGTAAATAGTTCTTTTAATGTGCCTTTTGATATTCTTCATTTCCTGAAAAATAGTTTGATAAGTAAATATTCTAATACAATAACAAAATTAAAAATTCAATAATGTTTTATCTTTTGTCATACATATCCACATAATATTTTTTGTACTCACCACTTGTCACATTATCTAGCCATTCTTGATTATCCAAATACCATTGAACTGTAATTTCGATTCCTTCTTCAAATTGTAATGAAGGCTCCCAACCGAGTTCATTTTTAAGCTTCTTTGAATCAATTGCATACCTAAGGTCATGTCCTGCTCGATCTGTTACGTATGTAATTAGTTTGTCAGATTCCCCCTCCTTGCGTCCTAATAGTCTGTCAACTGTTTTGATAATTACTTTTATAAGGTCAATATTGGTCCATTCATTAAATCCTCCGATATTATAGGTCTCCCTTATTTTTCCATTGTGGAAAATAACATCTATAGCACGAGCATGATCATCAACCCAAAGCCAATCTCGTACGTTTTCTCCCTTTCCATATACAGGGAGTGGTTTGTTGTTACGTATATTATTTATAAAAAGTGGAATTAGCTTTTCAGGGAATTGGTGGCTACCATAATTGTTAGAACAATTTGAAATTATTATAGGTAGTTGATATGTGTCGTGATAGGCACGCACAAAGTGATCTGAAGATGCTTTTGAGGCAGAGTATGGAGAATGAGGGTCATAAGGTGTATTTTCTGTAAATAATGTATCGTCAAAATCTAAGTCACCATAGACCTCATCAGTTGAAATATGATAAAATATATTCTTTGACTTTTCGTCTTTGCTTATATTGTTCCAGCTTCTTCTTGATACTTCTAGAAGATTTAATGTGCCCATCACATTTGTATGAGCAAAAGCAAATGGATCTTTTATGCTTCTGTCAACATGACTCTCTGCAGCAAGATGTATAACACTGTTTATATTTAATTCATCAAATATGTTCAATAATTCATCAAAGTTGCATATATCTGCTCTTACGAACAAGTAGTTGTCTTTATACTCAATATCTTTCAAATTTGTTAGATTACCCGCATAAGTCAGACTATCAAGGTTTATGATACGATATTGGGGGTAATTATTAACGAATCTGCGTACAACGTGCGACCCAATAAACCCTGCACCACCAGTAATTAAAATATTTCTTTCGAATTCCATTTGCATTAAGTGCTTTATGTTTATTTATTCAACAAAGAACTAAATGATTTGTTTCTTCTATCTTTATCGGAAAGTATAGCTTCTTTTTCAGGAATTCTCCAATCTATATTTAAATCAGGGTCGTTCCACATTATTGAATTCTCAGATTCGGGATTATAATAATTATCACACTTGTATTGAAAAATTGCATCATCACTCAATACTGAAAAGCCATGCGCAAAACCCTTTGGGATAAATAATTGCTTTTTATTGTCAGATGATAATTCAATTGCCAAGTACTTCCCGAATGTTGGAGAACCTTTACGTATATCAACAGCCACATCCCATACAGCACCTTTTACAACTCTGACTAATTTGGCTTGTGCATGAGGTTCTTCCTGAAAATGCAAACCTCTTATCACTCCAAACTTTGATTTTGATTCATTCTCCTGTACAAAATTGATATTACCAATATATTTATTAAATAGTTTTTTAGAAAATGACTCCATAAAATAACCTCTGCTATCTCCATAGATAGTTGGTTCAATAACAACCAGGCCATCAATGCCCGTATCAATAATTTTCATTCGTTTATAATAATCTGTTCGTTTATTTTTTATTTTGTTCAATTAGTTTAAAAAGATATTGTCCGTATTCATTATTTTTCATACTATTAGCAATTTCAATAAGTTTATCGTCACTTATCCATTCATTTCTCCACCCTATTTCTTCTAGACAGGCTATTTTAAGTCCTTGTCTTTTCTCTAGTACTTCTATAAATGTTGATGCCTCATACAGAGAATTATGTGTTCCAGTATCTAGCCATGCAAATCCTCGGCGCAAAAGCTGAACATTAAGCTCTCCTTTATCTAAAAACATCTGATTGACAGAAGTTATCTCAAGCTCTCCCCGATATGATGGCCTTATACTCTTTGCAATCTCAATCACACTGTTTGGGTAAAAGTATAATCCTACCACTGCATAATTTGATTTTGGATCGACAGGCTTCTCTTCTATGCTTTGGGCTTTTCCATTTTCATCAAAATCAACCACTCCATATCGATCAGGGTCATTAACCCAATATCCGAATACTGTAGCCATGTCATTATTTTCCGCATCCTCTACAGCTTGTTTTAATAATGTGGTAAGACCAATACCATGGAAAATATTATCTCCTAAGATTAAACATGCACAATCGTCTCCTATAAACTTCTCTCCAATAATAAATGCTTGTGCTAATCCATCAGGAGAAGGTTGTTCAGCATATTCAAATCTTAATCCATAATCAGAACCATCTCCTAAGAGACGCTTAAACCCAGGTAAATCAGCAGGAGTTGAAATAATCAAGATATCTCTTATACCTGAAAGCATTAATACAGATATAGGATAATATATCATTGGTTTATTATATATAGGGATTAATTGTTTTGATATACCCTTAGTAATTGGGTATAGCCTGGAGCCTGATCCTCCTGCAAGTATTATTCCTTTCATAGATCAATGTTTTTATAGGTTTGCATGCATAACAAAAGTATAAAATAAAGATGAAAAAGTTAGTTTGTTTTCAATTTAAATACTATCACTTAATATAATGATGCATATAATATCAAGATTTCTAGTTATCTTTGCCTTTTAAGAACTTGAAAATACAAGAATAATTATGAAGTATATTGGTCTGTTTTTCATATTAATTATCATTTCCAGTACTAGCTTATCAGCACAAGAAACCGAAAATTCAGAGTTGTTTGAAAACATTACTGATATTGAAAAGCTAATTCAATTAAATATTACACAGGGTGATAAAGTAGATTCTTCTAAGAAAAACACTGTCAATCAATCAAATGATTCATTATTATTATTGCCATATAGGCCAAAAAACAAAGTAGCTTTGGATTCTACATATTCCCGACGTGAAAACGGTACCTTAAAACTCCCAGATTATGAACCAGGATATATACCTGACTGGATGACCCTTAGAGATACAATAATAGTTGATCCTTTATTTTTACCTGTATTATTCACTGGTGATGTTCTTCCACATGATCTCGATCTATACCCCAAGGTCAAGGAATATAAATATAAAGGTAAATTAATATCTCAGGATAAAACCTTCACTAAGCGTATAGCTCATAGTGATTTTGTAAGTGCAAGACGTATGGATTTTTACAGACAATTCCCCGATAAAGTAAAATATTCATACATGGATTTTGATGAAGCACTAATGGTAGGTAGTGACAGAGATGTTGTAGATGCATTTAATCCATTTAAGGAGCTAATCTCTACTGAAACAAGTTTCTCGTTGGAAGCCCCAACTGTTGACAAAGTTAAAATAAGGAGGCGTTTCTGGACAAGAAGTGGAGATCATGCACTGCAGTTTTCTCAAACCTACTTTTCTCCAAACTGGCACAGAGGTGGCACTGATAACTTTAATATTATCAATAGTCATACTCTGAGATTTAATTATCGAAAAAATAAAGTTCGCTTTAACAATACAATTGAGATGCGTCTTGCCCTAATAACTGCACCTGACGATACTTTAAGAAGTTATCGAATCAGCGATGACGTACTAAGATATAATGCTGATTTTGGTATTGATGCCTTTGGCAAGCATTGGTCATATTCAACTAATATTGATGCTAGAACTCAGTTTTTCAATAACCATCCTAGTAATTCCTCGGTTGTTCAGTCTGCTTTTTTGGCACCTTTGTATGTTAGTGGTGGTATCGGTTTGAGATATAATCTTGATAAGGCATCACAAAAGGTACGTCATAGACGTATTCGCCTAAGTTTTAGTTTTGATCCAGCATCTATGAGTTACAGATATGTTGGGAATGAAAAAGTTGATGTTAAAAGATATGGTATAGAAGAAGGCAAAAAAAGCAAAATAGACATAGGTTCTACAATTACAGGAAACCTGATATATGATTTTAATAGGTATATCGACTTAAATAGCAAATTTAGATACTTTACTAGTTATCACAAAGTTGAAGCTGAGCTTGAGAATACTTTGAATATGTCTTTAACGAATGCTTTCTCAACACGTTTATTTTTACACTTAAGATTTGATGATAAAGTACCACCAGATCCCAAATTCAAATATTTACAAATAACTGAGCTATTAAGTTTTGGTCTAAAATATAGATGGTAGATGGATATTTCCTAATCTAGGTTAAATGAAAATCCATTTAAAAACTGGACAGTATTCATTCTTTTTTTGCCAGATAACTGTAGTTCCTTGATTTCGATAAATCCATCTTTTGTAGCTATACGCATGCTGGTCTTATTGTCAGTTATTATTGTGCCAGGAGTATTATTATGTGCTTCAATTAAAACTTCTGTTTCGTATATCTTAAAGTTCAATAACTTACCTTTTATCTCTAACTCTGTCCATGCAGCAGGGTAAGGTGATAACCCACGGATGAAATTATTAATTTCAGCAGAACTCTTTTGCCAATCAATCTGACAAGTCTCTTTAAATATCTTAGGAGCAGGCTTTAAATCGCTCTCGCAACTAAAGTATTTACTCTGGGGCTGAGGAACAATACTATTGTTAATAATAGCATCTATTGTCTTTTTAACCAAATGTGCACCTTCAATCATAAGTTTGTCATGTATGATCTCCACATTATCATTTGGTTCTATATTTATTTTTTCTTGAAATATAATTTCACCAGTGTCTATTTCATGTTTTAAGAAAAATGTAGTAACACCCGTTTGGGTTTCCCCATTTATGATGGCCCAATTTATTGGAGCAGCTCCCCTGTATTGAGGAAGTAGTGATGCGTGAAGATTAAATGTACCCTTTGGGGGCATATTCCAAATAATCTCTGGCAACATTCTAAAAGCAACAACTACCTGAATGTCGGCTTTAAGCTGGCGAAGATTATCTATAAATTCCTCATCTTTTAATTTTTCAGGCTGTAAGATATTAAGTCCTTTAGATTCTGCGTATTCTTTCACTGCAGATTGTTGAAGCTTATATCCTCTTCCTGCAGGTTTGTCAGGTGCTGTTATCACTCCCACAACATTATAATTATTCTCTACTAATTCTTTTAAAGTCTCTACTGCGAAACCAGGAGTGCCCATAAATACAATGCGTAAATCCTCTCTTTTCATCTGACTATATATTTATTTGATTCACAAAATTAAGAAACTTATCATCAAGCTTCAATTGTTTGAGTATAGAAAAGCAGGGGTCCTAATGAATATTAAGAATCCTGCTTATGAATATCTGTAATAATTATTTCTAATTTACCCTAAAGGACTCATCATTATCAACAAAAAACTTTACTATCTGAACCGCAGCTGCTAGGCCAGCATTTATGTTAGCCTCGCTTGTTTGAGCACCACATTTCTTTGCTGAAGCTAAATATCTATTGTTGAATTTGGACACCATCGTGTCATGATCTGTTGCTTTAGTATCTGTCGCATATTTAAAATGTTGCCTTTCATTCATTATCTTTATTAATTCTTGCTCATTTATTACTTCTTTTCTTGCGGTGTTAATAATAACTCCATCTTGTGGTAGCCTACTGAGCAATTCATAATTCACAACTCCTTTTGTAGAGACATTATTTGGCAAATGAAGCGATACTATATCGCAATTGTCGTATAGTTCTTCGACTGTATTAACTGCAATAACATCATAAACTTCGCCTAGCTCGGGATTTTTGGCCAATGAAGGCGAAAAAGCATATACCTTCATCCCAAATCCATTAGCTAATTTAGCTGTGATTTTGGCAATATGACCAAATCCATGCAGTCCTATCGTTTTACCCTTAAGCTCCGTTCCTAGAGAGCCGTCGTAGCCAGATCTTAATACATATATAAGCATTCCAAAAACTAGCTCTGCAACTGCATTAGAGTTTTGTCCCGGAGTATTCATTACACAGATTCCTTTCTCAGTTGCCGTATTTACATCTATATTATCATATCCTGATCCTGCACGTACAACAATTTTCATATTCTTTGCAGCATTCAAAATCTCTTTGTCAACTTTATCACTGCGAACTATCATTGCATTTGCTTCTTTAACAGCTTCCAGCAACTGATCTTTTTCTTTGTAATTTTCTAATAATAGTGGTTTAAAGCCTGCATTTTCAATAATCTCTTTGATTTGCATTACTGCTGTGGGAGCAAAGGCTTTTTCGGTAGCAATTAAAATTTTCATAAATAGTAAATGGTTTTAAGATTAATAAAATATAATGAGTGTGGTTTTGAGCTGTGATGTCTAAATTCATTTATATACTACCGAACACAAAGTCCGGTAGTTATACAAAATATCGTGATTGAGAACAATATCTGTGCTACAGATTGTTCTCAAATTTTTTCATGCAATCAACAAGTGCCTGAACACCTTCCTTAGGCATTGCATTATATATTGATGCGCGGAATCCGCCTATTGAGCGATGCCCTTTTATTCCGGACATTCCTCTTTCTGTTGCATACTTCAAGAAGTCGGGCTCAAGTTCTTTATATTCCTTTTTCATCACAAAGCAGACATTCATAAGTGAGCGGTCTTCAATGGCTGCAGTGCCTTCGAATATATTGCTGCTATCAATTGCGTTATATAGAATTGCTGCTTTCTCTTCATTAATTTTCTGCATTACACTAAGCCCTCCTAGTCCTTTTAACCAGCGCAAAGTATGCATAGCCGAATAAATAGGAAGTACTGGAGGTGTGTTGAACATAGAGCCACCTTTGATATGAGTGCGATAATCTAGCATTGTGGGTATGGCACGTGAAACTTTTCCCAGAACTTCATCCTTCACTATTACAAACGTAACACCAGCAGGAGCTAGATTTTTTTGTGCTCCACCATAAATTAATGCATATTTGGATATATCAACTGGACGAGAAAAAATATCTGATGACATGTCCGCAACTAAAGGCACTGGGCTGTCTAGGTCCTCATGCAATTGCGTACCATAAATGGTATTATTTGTAGTAATGTGAAAATAATCTGCGTCAGCAGGAATTTCGTAATTCTTTGGTATATAGTTGTAAGTAGAATCTTTGGAAGACGCTACTTCAACTGCTTCTCCAAACATATGAGCCTCTTTAAGTGCATTATTCGCCCACGTACCTGTGTTTAAATATGCTGCTTTACTTTCCATAAGGTTGTATGGAACCATACAAAACTGCATGCTAGCCCCTCCCCCAAGGAAAAGTACAGAGTAACCTTCAGGTATTTGCAAAAGCTCTTTAAATAGTTCTACGGATTCGTCTAATACAGCTTGAAAGTCTTTTGATCTGTGACTTATTTCTAAAACTGATAGACCTATTCCGTTTAGATTTCTAACAGCCTCTGCTGTTTTCTCTATCGTAACTTCAGGAAGCATAGATGGGCCTGCACTAAAATTATAAATCTTCATAATCTACTCTTTTTTTTAAGTTGTTGTATATGAGGTCTACTGCATCTTTTGATGCACTCAATCCTAATGAAACAAAGGTATATCATAAAATGAAAAATCCAAAAT
>CAYFTB010000090.1:0-10139 GCA_964345875.1 uncultured Proteiniphilum sp. | reverse complement strand
TCTTATCAATTTATATATAAATATTTAGCAAGATTAGAATCTAAAGCCAATGGATAGAGCTCCTCTTATAGATGCCCAAGGGCTACTAATACTAACTTTAGCATTATTGCTATCAACAAAAATCTCTTCTATTTCAATAGGTTCTAAGTTTCCTATTTCGATACTTCCCAATCCATCTGTTATTATCTTTTTTAGTTCCTTTTGAGAAGTTTCGCTTATTGTGTAATTAGTATGTCCACTCAAGTCTCCTTTGTTTGAGCCATAATGTACACCAATCATTGTCCAATCAATTATAATGTTATCATTCTTTCCCAAAAGCCATTGAATACCTAATGCTGCACCAAAGCTGTGTGTGTTTAGGATTCCGCTAAAATCTAGCTGTTGGGTTGTGTTAGTTTCATCTTCAAAATCAACCAAATAGTTTTTTGCATTAAACTTTTCGTATTTGTAATACGGAGCTACATAAAACCCTTTACCATAACCTGAATTTCCAATGTAAATTCTTACTTCAGGTGTAAATGCTAAAGAACTGATTTGAATATCGTTTATACTAGGATCATCAGTGAATCTGTCAATGTATGGTATTTTGCCATTAGGCATAGTGTTTATAGCTGCCAAAACACTAACCCTCTTTGTTATAATTCTCTCAGCCTGAAAATTATAGTTTCGTGACGTAAACCCAAACAGATTTGTCTTAATTATAGTTTTGCCATCTAATAATGCACCTTGTGATGGATGCCAGTCTGTATAATTGCTTTTTTGAGCAAAAATAGTTGTTGAGAATAGAATCAATAATACAAGTACTGATAGTCTTCGCATAAAGAATATTGTTTAAAATATTAGTAAATATTGTTAGTTGCTGTCATTAATGTATTAAGCGAAGATAAATTAGTATTGCTAGCGCCAGCATATTTTTTTAAAAGTTTGATGGTAAGCTCAGTTGTGTCGAAAAGCCCCTCGCTACCGGAATAACCATTTATGATTATTAAAAGTTTAGTAGTGCTGTCAGTTATTTTAGTTCTTTCTTCATCGCTACTTGGTGTGCCAATGCCTCCAACGTTGTCTCTGTAAACTGGCATCCCCTCAATATTTAGTTGCCCGCGTCCAATAGCATCAAACTTTTCATCGTGTTTGCCTACTCCCAAACGCAAGTTTCCTTCTATCTTGTCAGCATCAAATCCCCCAATTGAATATCCTGATTTAAGAGAAACTAGGTTAATTAAATCTACTAGTGTGTTAATCTTGTATAGTTCTATTCCCTTAACTATTCTTCTACATAATGCCTCGGCTGATGGTCTGTATCTATTGGGTTCTTTACCCAAATCTTTGTATGCCTGCCGTGTAGCGAATATTGTCGGACGTTTATTTATATCAGATATTTTGTTGTTTAATCTGAATTCTTTTGAAAAGACTTCAATCTCATTCCATAATTCTTGATTAAATTTGCTGTTTGTCACTTGACATTCTATTGCACTAAAATTAAATTGTGGACATACGTACAATATTTCCTCTCCTATTTCTATTTGAATCATTTTTGATGCTTGATTTTCTTCTTTTAAATTAAGATGTTACATTTTAAAATTCAAATATATACAAAGTTTGTAGTGCTGGCAGCAATATTAATTGTTTTTATGTGATATAATTGTTGCAGTACCTATTATTAATCAATCTTATTCACATCAGCTTCACTCAATGCTTTTATCTTGTTGGTTCTAAGTATATATATGTTTCAGTAGATTTATTAGCATTATATCAGATAAGAATATACCCAATTGGCGATGATTAAAGTTTAAGCTATAATTCTATTGTAGTTGCGTTATACAGTGCAAATCCACATATAGATTTGCATCGTTCGTGTCCTATACAATACAAATCCACATGTAGATTTATACTATTCGTGCATAATACAATGCAAACTAACAAGTGAATTTGTATCGTTCGTGGCATATACAATATAAGTCCACATCATATTTTTGTTGTTAATAATGCATATATATATAGCCATGATGTGGATTAGTCCATGATAATGATTGTTAATATTCAAAATAGATGAAGTGCATCTATTCATAAAGGTATAAGTAAGATTATTAGAAAATGGGAACTATAAAATTATAGTATGACTGACTATCGCATGATAGTTTTAGATATTATGAATTGATGAGATAAAAAATTTATCTGTTTGTATTATAAAATGGCAAAATAACTTCTGAAAAGTTGTAAAAATTATAAGCAATGACTATATTTGCGTGAGTTTTTGTTATTTATGACTGACGAGAAAAAAAAGTTGTTGAATGATCTCGAGTTTCGTGTAAGACAAGTTATGTATTTATGCGATACTCTTAGAGAAGATAATGCACAATTAATTGATGAGTTAGATTCAATTAGAAAGCAATTGTTGCAGAAAGAAGCACAACTGGAAGCGGTGACAAAAAAATATGACAGCTTGAAGGTGGCACGAACCATCACTGCTGCATCAGTGGATGTGGATATTGCAAAGGAAAGGCTGTCGGGATTGGTGCGAGAAGTTGATAGGTGCATAAGTTTATTGAATATTTAATATGATTGATTTATGCTATGAGCGACGATAAATTATTAATAACATTAAAAGTGGATGGCCGAAGATTTCCTCTCAGAATTGACAGATCTGAAGAGGAGTTTTATAGAAAGGCCGCCAAAGTAATTGATGATAAACTGAACCGTTATAAAATTAAGTATGGTGATAATCCAGAGTTATCTACTCTTGATTTGCTGATTATGGCAACTATTCATGTATTAGGTGAAAGCTACGCTAAATATAACATAATTGATACAAAACCATATGAGGAAACGATGGGTTCATTGATTGAGGAGCTAAATACTTATCTGAAAAAATAATCTTATACCTGATAATCAGGTTGTAATATGCCGCACTTCTGCAGATGAATGATTGTCTGTAAGGGTGCGTTTTTTAATTTTTATAACTTTAATTGAAAATATGGCTTTTGTATTCATTAGATCATTGTATCTGATTAGGACTAAAAATGCCATCATAAATTATTAATTTAAACAACAAATATGGGAATACTTACATTAGTAGGGATAGTTATCGGATTACTTATCGGTGCTTTAGTGGCATGGTATGTGACTGGTAAAATGGCAAATTCGCAAGCACGGAATATACTGAGTGATGCGGAGAAAGATGCTGAGGTAATAAAGAAAAATAAATTATTAGAAGCAAAAGAGGAAGTTCTTACAATGAAAGCTGAGGCTGAAAAACAAGCAAATCAGCGAAATTCTAGATTGCAAGTTAGTGAGAACAGACTTAAGCAACGCGAGATGAGTTTAACTCAGCGTCATGATGAGTTGAATAAGAAAGTGAGCGAAGTAGATAGTTCTATGGCTAAATTAGAAGAAGCACAGGCTAGCTTGGAGAGGGAAAAAGAGATTATTGCTTCTAAAAATGATGAGATTGAAAAACTATATCTTAAATCAGTAAAGGAGTTGGAAGAAATATCGGGCTTGTCTGCTGATGAAGCTAAAGAACGTCTGGTAGAAACAATTAAAGAAGAGGCTAAATCAAATGCTCAGACTATTGTTGATGAGATTATCGAAGAAGCTAAATTTAGTGCAAATAGAGAGGCAAAGAAGATAGTCGTTCAGTCAATTCAACGTGTTGCTACTGAAACTGCAATTGAAAACTCAATAACAGTTTTTCATATCGATTCTGATGAAGTTAAAGGGCGTATTATTGGCCGTGAGGGGCGTAATATTCGTGCATTAGAAGCTGCTACTGGAGTTGAAATTGTAGTTGACGACACTCCTGAAGCTATTGTTCTTTCAGGGTTTGATCCTGTTCGTCGTGAGGTGGCTCGTTTGGCTCTTCATCAACTAGTAGCTGACGGACGTATTCACCCTGCAAGAATTGAAGAAGTTGTAGCCAAGGTTCGCAAGCAAATTGATGATGAGATAATCGAAACAGGTAAACGTACAGTTATTGATTTGGGTATTCATGGAATGCACCCTGAACTAATTAGATTGATTGGAAAAATGAAGTATCGCTCTTCATATGGACAGAATTTGTTGCAACACTCACGCGAAACTGCAAATTTATGTGCTATAATGGCATCTGAATTAGGCTTGAATCCTAAGAAAGCTAAACGTGCCGGTTTGTTGCATGATATTGGTAAAGTGCCTGATGATGAGCCTGAATTGCCACACGCATTGTTAGGTATGAAGCTAGCCGAGAAGTATAAAGAAAAAGGTGATATCTGCAATGCAATTGGTTCTCACCATGATGAAACAGAAATGACTACTCTACTAGCACCGATAGTGCAAGTTTGTGACGCTATTTCAGGTGCTCGTCCTGGTGCTCGTCACGAGATTGTTGAGGCTTACATGAAGAGATTGAATGATTTAGAGAATTTAGCTTTATCATATCCTGGTGTGGTTAAAACATATGCAGTGCAAGCGGGTAGGGAGTTAAGAGTAATAGTTGGTGCAGATAAACTTACTGATCAAGAAACTGAATCTTTATCAGCAGATATAGCAAAAAAGATACAAACAGAGATGACTTATCCTGGACAGGTTAAGATTACTGTTATTAGAGAAACCAGAGCAGTTAGTTATGCGAAGTAATCTATTACTTATTTGCTAAAATCATAAATGTTATTTATTATAAAAGGTCGAACTCATAACAGAGGACGACCTTTTTTCTTTTTAGAAATCTAATGTTTGTTTCTAATTCACTCTCCCATCTGCTTCGATCTCTCTTTAGCTGCATTTAGCACACCCTCGAAGTGTTTGCCTATCTCATGCTTCCTAAAGTATTCCAATCCTGCTTGAGTTGTACCTCCTTTACTGGTAATGTTTTTGATTAGCTCTTCGATGCTAAATTGTTGCAGGTTTTGGGAGAAATATATAGTTGTGCCTTGTGTTAGTTCAAGCAGAAGCTCATCAAGCAGAGAGTCAGGTAAATCAAACTCTTTCATCTTTTCTTTGAATGTTTGAATAAATGAAAGAATAAAAGCAGGACCACTTCCAAAGACTGAAGTAAAAAGGTCAAATTTATCTTCATCTAGTTCTACAGCTTTGCCTAGTTTTGTTAGGATGTTAAATATTTCTTTCGTTCCTACGTTGTCAGGCTGATTAGTTGCAAATGATGTAACCGATTTTTTATATGCAATTGCAAGGTTTGGCATTACTCTTACTATAGGCTGATCTTTGCCTAGATATTTCTCTATAAACTCAATCTTCTTTCCTGCAACGGGCGATACAAATATCTTGTTTCTACGCTCAAGTGGATGCAATTGTTCTAAAATGCCTTGTAGGTCTTGTGGCTTGATAGTTAGCCATATAACGTCAGAAAAGTTGACCAAGTCATTTATATTGTTGAAAAACATTGCATCTTCACTCTTATGCTCTTTGTCATAATATGCAAAGTTTATATTGTTTTCTGTTCCCAATCCTCTGTAAATAGCTTTGGCGAGATTGCCAAAGCCGATAAAACCATGATTCATCCTGATGTTACTTAATGTTATTTTTTAAATCTTGAAAAAGCAATCTCACTGTTCATTGCTTTAATGATATAATTGTTGTGACTTCCATTCACAATCCACATTTCAATGTTGCTAGACATACATAGGTTGGCTGCATTAATTTTTGAAGTCATTCCACCAGTTCCAAGAGTTGATTCTTTTTCCTGAATGAAATCACCAACTACATGCAAGTCTGATATGTTCTCTATAAGCTTTGCATCATTGTTTAAATGAGGGTTAGAAGTGTATATGCCGTCAATATCTGATACAAGAACCAGCAAATCAGCGTCAGTAATTACTGCCACAAGAGCCGATAATTTGTCGTTGTCTCCTAGAACTATTTCTTCAATGGAAACAGTGTCATTCTCGTTTACAATAGGGATATAATCAACCTCCCAAAGCTTGTTAATTGTGTTGCGAGTATTCTCGTTAGCAATGGGATTTTCAAAATCACGATAGGTGAGGAGAATTTGAGCAATGTTTAGACCAAATGTTGCAAAAATATTGTCATACAATTCCATAAGCTTTGTTTGGCCTATGGCTGCAAGTGCTTGTTTCGATTCTACATGTTTGTTGAAACCATTGATTTCAACAAATTGGCGTGCCGTGGCTATTGCCCCTGATGACACTATGACTATATCATATTCTTCTTTTAGAATAACAATCTGACGTGCTAAGCTTTCGATTACTGCAAAAGATATTCTGTCAGTACCTGCTGTAAGAGTTGAGGTACCTATTTTAATAATTAATTTCTTTTTCATTTTTTGTGGTTGTTATCTATGCGTTATTGCAAGATGTGTTGTTTGATAAAGGTTGCTGATCTCTAACGTGTCCTTCGCCATAAACAAACCATTTGTTTGTTACTAGTTCTTGGGTACCTAACGGGCCTCTGAAGTGTATTTTTTGAGTGCTGATTGCAATTTCAGCACCGACTCCCAATTGTCCTCCATCTGTAAATCGGCTGGAAGCATTGTGATAAACTGCCGCACAGTCTACCTTTTGCATAAATTGTTCAGCTTTATCTTTATTGTTAGTTGCTATCACAGCAGAATGTCCTCCCGAATATTTGTTAACTACTTCAATTGCCTGATCAATATTATCTACAAGCTTGAAGTACATTTTGGGTGAGAGAAACTCTTCGTACATTACCTTCTCGTTGTCATCAACGGCAAATCCTTTGTTGAGTGAAGATGTTTCAGAGTCTGAAAATGGTGTTATGCCATTCTCTTTGAGTAAAGTAACAAAAGTGCCTATAGCGTTGCTAATATTATGAATGTTTTTGTTGATAAGCACCTTGTCTATGGCATTACACACGCTGATGCGTTGTTTGCCATTAAGAATAAGCTGCATCGCAATGTTGATGTCGCAATCATTATCTATGTATATGAAGTTGTTTCCACGACCACTCACTATCACTGGCACAGAACTATGCTGAGTAACAAACTTAATTAAAGTGTCGCCACCCCTAGGAATGATAAGATCAATATTTCTATCATTATTCTTTATTAGCGACTGAGTCTCTTCTCTAGATATGTTTAAATATTGTACAAAGTCATTATCAAATCCATTTTCTTTAAGAGCCTCTTTCCATAATCTCGTTAGCAATGTGTTTGTATTCAAAGATTCACGTCCCCCCTTGAGAAGGATTTTATTTCCTGCCTTGAATGCTGTGGCAGCTGCTTCAATAGTTACATCAGGACGAGATTCATAAATAATAAGAATGGTTCCAAACGGGACAGTTTTATTGACAATATGTAATCCATCAGGTCTAGTGTAGTCATATAATACCTTTCCTACTGGATCGTTTTGTGATGCAACTTCATTTAGAGATTTAATCATTCCCTCAATTTTTGTTTCATCTACTCTTAGTCTGTCTGTCATCGAGATGTCTTCATCTGAGATAGCGTCAACGTCGATCTGATTAACTTTCAGAATTTCTGAACTGTTATTTCTGATTAACTCTGCTAAAGATATAAGAACATCATTTTTTGAATTAATAGCCATCTTATATGTTATTTTGAAAATAATATGACTGCAAAGATAGCATTTTGTTTGAAATTGTGGCGGTATGATGTTAAATTAAACTACGGGATAATCTTGCCCCTTATAGTTTTATACATATAAATTGGAAGTCTATGGTTGTTTCTAAGTTTTAGATTCCTATGGTTTCTTTCAATATTTGTATCAGAACATTTGCATTTGCATGTTCAGTATCTTTGGCTGAAAAAAGTAGTGTTATAGTTTTGTGTTCTTTCTCAAGTTCTAATATTTGTTTTATAAACTCTGTTTTTGATTTAAGTTCAGCTCTATATTTCTTTTCAAATTCTTCCCATTTATCGATATCATGATCATACCATTTTCGCAACTCTGTGGATGGAGCAATATCCTTTATCCACAAGTCAATATGAGAGTTTTCTTTTGAAAGCCCACGTGGCCAAAGGCGATCTATGAGGATGCGATATCCATCATCATCACCTAATGGCTCATATGTACGTTTGCTTTTTATCATTTGAGTAAATTATTATTTGTCAATTCCTACTCTGTTTAGTATGAATGCGAACTCAAAAGCCCAGTCTTTAATACTGTCATATCTGCCAGTTGCACCTCCGTGTCCTGATGTCATATCCATATGTAACAACAAAAGGTTGTTGTCGGTTTTCAATGATCGCAATTTAGCGACATATTTAGCTGGTTCGTGAAACAAGACCTGAGAATCATTAATACCTCCCGTTACCAAGATGTTGGGATAATTTTGAGCAATAATATTGTCGTAGGGAGAGTATGATAGCATATAGTTATAAAACTCCTCTTCATTTGGGTTTCCCCATTCTTCATATTCCCCAGTTGTTAGAGGTAATGTTTCGTCAAGCATAGTGTTGATAACATCCACAAAGGGCACTTGTGCCACTATGGTTTGATACAAATCTGGACGCATATTTGCTACTGCACCCATAAGCAAGCCACCTGCACTACCGCCCATTGCCGCAAGTTTGCTGGATGAGGTATATTTATCATTTATCAACAGTTCACTGCAAGCTATAAAGTCATTAAATGTGTTCTTCTTTTTTAATAGTTTGCCATCCTCATACCAATGTTCTCCTAAGTCGCTACCTCCTCGTATTTGTGCAATACCAAATACAAATCCTCTGTCGATAAGGCTATAAAAGTTGGAACCAAAAAATACATCTGAGCTGTTGCCATAGCTTCCGTATGAATATAACAGCGCAGGATTACTACTATCTTTTTTTAGACCTTTCTTATATACAATTGCCATTGGCACCTTCACTCCATCGAGTGATGTAGCCCAAAGTCGCTCCACTGTATAATTATCAGGATTGAAGCCTGAAGGTATTTCCTGTGATTTAAGTATCTCACTTTGTTTAGTTTCTATATTATATTCAAATAGAGTGCTTGGTCTGTTTAGAGAACTATAAGTGTATCTAATTGTTTTGGCATTATATTCGGGATTGCCATTTAGTGAAGCAGTATAAACTGGTTCTGGAAACGATATTGTCTGAATTTCATCACCATTTAGTGGCATAACTTTAATATCTGTAAGACCATTTTTGCGAACTCCTATTGCTACATAGTCATTAAATACATCAATGCCTTCTATAAGTATATCATTATCATGAGCTACAAACTCTTTCCATGTTGACATATCTTCGTGTCCCACAAGTGGAGCTTCATATATCTTTCCATTAAGGTTTTGCTTGTCTTTATATCTCACAAAGAATTTATCCTTGTGAGGATACACCGAGTAGTCAACATCTTTCACACGGGGCATAAATGTTTTGTACTTCTCCGTGGGATTGTTAGCCGGGATAAGGTGTTCTTCGGTGGTAGTAGAGCTTGCACTGCCTATAAAGATATAATCTTTGGTCTTGCTTGCCGAAACATATGTTGTAAACTTACCATCACTCTCTTCATATACAAAAGTGCGATTGCTTTCATTTAATTTTTGTCTATACACCTGATATGGGCGTAGTCTATCATCAATAATGCTATAAAACAATGTTTCATTATCATTAGCCCATGCTGCCGACGAAATACCCTCTACCTCAAAACCGATAATCTCGTTAGTATTCAGGTCTTTAATCTTCAAAATAAACTCGGCATATGATCCTGTCTCGTTATAAAAATATGCTGCCTTGTTATTGTCGGGGCTTATAGTGTAGCCTGCAAATATGTATGCATCTTTTCCTTCAGCCATTTGGTTTACATCAAATATTACTTCTTCGGCTGCATCCATTGAACCTTTACGTCTCAGATAAGTTCTATACTGTTTGCCCTTTTCTGTTCTACTGTAGTAGTAATATCCATCGCGAAACACGGGATAGCTATCGTCGTCCTCTTTCATTCTACCTACAATCTCGTCATAAATAGTTTGTTGTAACTCTGTTGTTGAAGCCATCACCTCATCGGTATATTTATTTTCGGCATTCAGATAGTCGATTACTTTTTGGTTGTTCTTGTCCTTAAGCCAAAAGTAGTTGTCTATTCTTTCGCTGTTGAAGTTGTTGAAAGTGTCAGGAGCAATTTCTGCCATCGGTGGCACGGAAAAATCTGTTTGATTTTTTATCTCTGTATTTTTGTTCATATTTGTGCATGAAATGATTGATAAAA
>CAYFTB010000089.1:0-10276 GCA_964345875.1 uncultured Proteiniphilum sp. | reverse complement strand
CTATATTTGTTTTTTAAAATCGAAAAAATCATTGACAATGAAAACAAATGAAATACCTGCAAGATTAGCAGCCATGAGGAAATTCATGGACGAAAAAAAACTAGATGCATTTATAATACCAAGCACTGATGCACACCTTAGCGAATATCCTCCAAAACATTGGGAATCGAGAAAATGGATTAGCGGATTTACTGGTTCCGCCGGTACTGCAGTAGTTACCAAAGATAAGGCTGGTGTCTGGACTGATTCGAGATATTTTTTGCAAGGGGCAACCCAACTTGAGGGCACGGGTTTCGATCTTTTCAAAATGGGACAAGCAGAAACTCCTGATATGACGGAATGGATTATTGCTCAAGTAGGAAAAGGTGGAACCGTAGGCATCGATGGGCTGGTTTACACAGCTTCAGACGCTAAATCACTTAAAGCAAGTCTTGATAATAAGGATATAAATCTCGAAACATCATACGATCCATTTGAAGCAATTTGGGAAGACAGACCTGAGATACCCAAAAACGAGGTTTTTATTCTTCCTGACAAGATAGCGGGCGAATCGGTAGATAGAAAAATTAAAAGAATAAATGGAGTATTAAGCCAAATAGAAGCTGACGGAATTATAATAGTGACGCTTGATGCTGTAGCATGGACGTTTAATCTTAGAGGCAATGACGTTGACTACAATCCAGTGGCTGTGGCATATGCATATGTTTCGGAAAAAGAGACTATACTATTTATAGATCCTGACAAGCTAACCAAAGATGTAAGGAAGGAATACAAAAAACATAACGTTACTCTGGATGATTACAATAAGATATTTGAATATGTGTCAAATCTTCCCGAAAACTCATCAATCTGCATAACAGGAAATAAGATAAACCACAAATTATTGCATACAATACCAAAGACATGCAAAATTATGGATATCTCGTCGCCCGTTGACCATATGAAGAGTATGAAAAACGAAACTGAGCTTGAGGGCTTCAGAAATGCTATGATTAAGGATGGAGTGGCTCTTGTCAAATTCTATCGTTGGCTTGAAGAGGCTATCCCTAACGGTGATGTTACAGAGGTAGATATTGAAACACAGCTTACGCATTTTCGCTCTCAGCAAGATCTTTTTGTGGGAGACAGTTTTGGCACAATAGCAGGATATGCAGGTAATGGAGCTATCATTCACTACCACGCATCGCCCGAAACATGTGCAACAATTAAACAGGAAGGATTACTGCTAATCGACTCAGGAGCACAATTCAAGGATGGAACCACAGATATAACAAGAACATGGGCTGTTGGTCCAATCACTGAGCAGATGAAAAGCGATTATACAAACGTATTGAAAGGTCATATTGCCATTTCAACTGTAATTTATCCTGAGGGGACACGTGGCTCGCAGTTAGACGTATTGGCACGTAAGGCACTTTGGGACAATCATCTCACCTACTGGCACGGCACAGGACACGGTATTGGCCATTTCCTCAACGTTCACGAAGGTCCTCAAAACATTCGTCTTGAAGAGAACCCAACTGTCTTAAAACCAGGAATGGTAACATCCAACGAACCAGGAGTTTATCGTGCTAACGAATATGGAATTCGCATCGAAAACTTAATTGTGACTCAGGTTGACAAAAAGACTGAGGATTTTGGCACATTCCATAGTTTCGAAACTATTACGCTTTGTCACATCGACACTACACCAATAAATGTAGATATGCTTACCGAAGCTGAGAGAAATTGGCTAAACAACTATCATGAAATGGTGTATGACAAACTAAACAAGCACTTGAACAAAGAAGAAAAAGAGTGGCTGAAAGAGAAAACAAAAGCTATTTAAATGCTGTTCGAATAGTGTTTGAACAGATATAAAATATATAATAATCAATACAAGGGAAAGGACATATTATTAATGTGATGCTCTTTCCCTTTTTTGATTTTATACAAAACAAGAAGAAATAAACAAATTTATGGCACTAATAAAATCAGTAAGAGGATTTACTCCTCAAATGGGCAATGAATGCTATCTAGCCGAAAATGCGACGATTATAGGTGATGTTGTAATGGGCGACAATTGCAGTGTTTGGTTTAATGCCGTATTACGCGGCGATGTAAACTCAATTAGAATTGGCAATCGAGTGAATATTCAGGATGGCACCGTTATACACACTCTATATCAGAAATCAGTATCAATAATTGGCGATGACGTGACTATAGGCCACAACGTGGTGATTCATGGAGCTGAACTAAAAAATGGTTCGCTTATAGGTATGGGTGCAGTCATTCTTGATCATGCCGTGATTGGCGAAGGTGCTATCATTGCAGCTGGCTCAGTTGTTTTATCAGGCACACAGGTTGAACCGGGCAGCATTTATGCAGGCGTTCCTGCCAAGTTTGTAAAGAAGGTTGACCCTACACAATCTAAAGAGATGAACCAAAAAATAGCAAGCAACTACTTGATGTATTCATCATGGTTTAAAGAAGAAGAGTAGATAGCAAGCCTTATAATACAAAATAACCTCCTCAGATTTTATTCTAAGGAGGTTATTTATTTATTGATAGCCAGAGAGTCTTTATCTTCTATAATTTTTCTTTGCCTGCTCTTTAGCTCTGTCTCTAGCAGCCTTTTCTTGCATTTTTTGTGCCTCTTCCATTCTTGCCATGAAACCAGATTTCTTTTTTGGTTTTTTCTTATTAGCTTCCATTTGTGCAAGAAGTTTTTCCTCATTTAGCATCTGCTTAAATCCTACAGTAAATAGAATAGTTAGAAGTGTAGATAGGAAATAATAGTAGTTAAGACCTGCAGGATATGAGTTCAATACAAAGAACATCATTATCGACATAATATAAGGCATATACTTCATTCCGGCCATTTGACCTTGTCCAGTATCAGTAGCAGCCATGTTGTACTTGGTGTATATCACGTTTACAACAGTCATAAGCAAACAGAAAATACTAATATGATTTCCTAAGAATTTGCCAATAAGAGGTATATCAAAATCCCATGTAATTAGAGCATCAAATGTAGAAAGGTCATGTGCCCACAAGAAACTTTGCTGACGTAATTCAATTGCCGAAGGGAAAAAGAAAAAGAATGCTAGGAGAATTGGCATCTGCAACAACATGGGGAAACATCCACTCATAGGGTTAGCACCCGCCTTATTATACAACTCCATAGTAGCTTGCTGGCGTTTGAGCATCGAATCCTTGTCTTGTCCTGGGAATTTCTCTTCCAACTCCTTTATTTGTGGTCTAAGTGCACGCATTTTAGCAGAAGACTTGAAAGACTTGTATGTCATAGGCAAAACAATTAACTTGATAATAATTGTCATTATCAAAATAATCAATCCCATACTCCAATCAAGTTTCAGAAAGAAATTAAATAAAGGTATTGAGAAGTACTTATTAATCCAACTAAGCCATTTGTATCCTAAGTCAACCAGTTCTTCCAAGTATAACTTTTGGCTACTGCTTTCGGCATCTTTGTCATAACTTTTTAGAGTATAGAAATGGTTTTTGCCAAAGTAGTATTTAAATGATGCAGAGATTTCATCTTTTGTTGGTTCTATTTCAACGGGAGCCCATGCCTCTGCTTTGTAATCTTTAATGTATTCTTCATCATCCGAAAACATCTTTGACGAAAGAACAACATTAGAAAAGGGCTTTTCTGCAATTATAATTGAACTAAAGAATTGATCTTTAAATGCGAACCACTTTACAGGCTCTGTAAGCTCTTTCTTATCATCGCGAGTGTTACTTAATTGCTGTGTTTTAGTTTGAGAATCATATTTGTAGTTGATTCTAGCAAATCTATTCTCAAATTGTCGTCCTTGTTCTTGCTGTCTTATCTTTTGGTCCCAATTGATACGAAGATTTGTTAAGCTCTCAGGATGCAATCCATTCTTCATACCTACAATACGGATATCAAAATCCATCATATTTTCGCCTGCTGGCAAGGTATAAACAAAGTCTATATATTGTCCTGGTGTATTTTCTAGACGCATAACGACCGAATTTCCATTGGCTGTCTTTATAGGTCTAAAGTACTGATTATTGGTATTAAGTCTTACACTGTTTCTATTAAACAATTCTATATTGAAATGTGATTCGTCACCTTCAAACAAATACAAACTATCGCCATCGTGACGCTTTTCCCCTTTTAGATGAACAGAGTGAACAGCACCACCTAAAGTACTTAGTGTGAGCTCAATATTTTCGTTCTCTAAAGTCACAAACTCTTCAACATTTGGTGAAACTGCTGCAATAGAATCTGAAGAATTTAAAGTAGAGTCATTAACCTCTGCATCACCTGTTGCAAAGAACTCAGACACTACATCCTTTTGCACTTCACCTGAGTTTTGATTGACACTATCAAAGGCTTTTCGCTCAGCCTCATTAGCCAATCGTTGCATCTCTACTCGCTCTAAAGAGTCACGCATCCTTTGTTGTGCCTCTATTTGGTCTTGTGTTGGTCTGTTTATGATTGTAAAAGTAAAAATAATTACTCCAATCAATATAAAACCTATAATTGTATTCTTATCCATCTTTACACAATAAAAAGAGAGTAAGAAAACTTTACTCTCGGGTTCTTTTTAGTAAATATTCTATTTTAATATTTCACTCTGTTTTTTTAGAGTTGACAAAGGTACAAAAAAATATATTATCAGAAAGATTTATAACCTCATAAGGGAAATTTTAATTCTCCCCTATTTTTTATTTATATAATGTCTTGCTGCTTCAATAATGGTGTCTTTACCTTTCTCCTTGTCTTCCTGCAAAAGTTCAACCTTTATATCAGGATCTATACCAAATTCAATATGCTCTTTATCTATGTTATACATTGGAGATGCTGAAAATCTGATAGACCATCCATTTGGTAGCTCTGACGTGAATGGCAACCCGCTTCCACCTCCTGTTGTATCTCCAATAATTGTAGCATTTGGAGCATGCTTCATCACATTAACAAAATCGTTTGCAGCACTATAACATCCCCTATTTGTGAGAACAACAACAGGTTTTTGATATCTAATACCATCATAACTCACAACATATTTTGGATAAAGAGATGAAAAATCTGAATGACCTTTTCCTATCTTGTGAGATATATATCCTACATGAGTTTCCTTATTAAAGAATCTAGAAGATATTTTCTCAACATTTGTCAAGCTCCCTCCCCCATTACTTCTAATATCAAAAATAATACCATTACAAATAGACATTCTTTTCAATACCTCTGACAAGTTAGCATGTCCGACATCACGCGAAAAACTAGAATAATATATGTATCCAATATTATCATCTAGAATTGTGTAATACAATCCACCAGCAATAGAAAAGTCTTTTCCCAGATAGTTGCTTTGAATTGAAGTATCAAAATTATTTGGATAATTCTCTGACCAATTCCAGTATCTAGACATGTCGTGAGATGCAACAAGATTTACATGACCATCTCTTAGCTCAGAAAGCATATCACCCATCAATGTAAATAATGCATCATTTCCCATATCTGCTTTTATGCGTGCTCTATACTCTTTGTAAATATTATCCCAATCAATATCCTTATATTCAAAAAAACAATAGTTCTCATCAATAATCTTCCACAAAACATCAAAGTTTCTTTCAGGATTATTATCTATTTCAATATTATCATCGCAACTAATGAATAACAAGAATAGAGGCACAAAAAACAAAATATATTTAAAATTCATAGCATTTACACATTTAGGATTATGGTATAAGCATTGATTGAAACTCATCATACGTTCCACGAAAAAAATTAAGGTCTATATCTCCAATAGCTCCACTTAAATTTCCAGTATGCGAGAATTGCCAAAAATGCCAGTTACTATATTGTCCCACAGGCTCATCATGCAAATCACAAATCCATAAAGGATTATCAGGAAAATTATTTTTGACATATAACCTATAGCACTCCTTATTTGTGTATATTATAGGTCTAACACCAATATGGTCATAAAGCGTTTTCTCTAAAACTTTTAATTCATCAATCATTTTATTATGTGCATCTTTTGAAATACTTAGCTTATTTAGGCTAGAGTGTTCAACATCTATGGCTGGAATAATGTCGTCTGTTTCAAGAATTGTATTTTGGAGAAAGTGATTTGCCTGCTTCTTACCATCCACACCAAAAGAATAGAAATGATATGTCCCAACTTTCAGTCCGACTTCTTTAGCCAGATTGTAATTATATTTGTATTCTCTGTCCAGATGATCTATGCCTTCTGTTGATTTCATAAACACAAAATGGATACCATCTTCACGTAACATCTGCCAATTAACATATTCATTGTGATGTGACACGTCAACACCTCTGATACTATATTTATAAACATAGCCTGTATCATAAAAGGAATGATACGCACCCTCTGACTTGAAATAAAATATTCTGAAAATGAATGTAGCAAACAGAATCAATAAAAGAACTGAAAATAAAATCAGATATTTATTATTTTGTGGTTTTATCTTAGTTCTTTTTGATACATGTTTTTTTGTTACTCTTCTTCTATTCATAGAAAGATATAGCACCGAGTTTACTTACATCCTTCTGATGAAATTTTATCTATCCTCCGTTTATGGCGTCCACCTTCAAATGGAGTATTTAGGAATGTTACCAAAATATCAAAAATTTCCTCTTCGTTTAGCATTCTTCCTGGCAGTGCCAATACATTTGCATCATTATGCGAACGTGCTAGCATAGCAACCTCTTTATTCCAACACAAAGCGGATCTAATTCCCTGATGTTTATTCATTGTCATATTTATCCCATTGCCAGTACCACAAATAGCTATTCCAGGATAACATTCTCCTTTTTCTACAGAAATTGCTAAAGGATGAGCATAATCAGGGTAATCGCTACTTTCTTCACTATATGTTCCAAAATCTTTATAAGGAATACCTTTTTCCAAAAGCAATTTTATTACAGTTTGCTTTGCTTGAAAACCAGCATGGTCTGATGCCAAACCAATAGGTGTTACAGTTTTATCAAATAATGACATAATCGAATAATATGATTATATTAAAAAATATCCGATAGTCATGAAATGAAAAAATCATGACTATCGGGATTAAATTACAATTATAGAATTTTCTTTACTTGCTTATATACATTATCGCCAGTAAATCCTAACTTCTCATCAAGAACTTTATATGGAGCTGAATATCCAAATGAATTCATTCCCCAAACCAAACCATCAGAAGCTACTAGTCCCTCAAGAGTAACTGGCAATCCTGCAGTTAAGCCAAACTTTTTGCTACCAGATGGCAAGACAGACTCTTGATATTCTTTTGACTGTGAGCGGAACAATCCTTCTGATGGCACAGAAACTATACGTGTCTTAATACCATCAGCTCTAAGTAGCTCGGCACCTTCAACCAATGTAGAGACCTCTGATCCAGAAGCTAACAATATTACGTCAAAGTTATCTTCATCACTTACAATGTAAGCTCCTTTTTCAGCATTCAGCGCCTCTTCATATCTACTACCATTGGCAGGCAAGCTCTTAATATCTTGTCTTGATAGTATAAGACCAGTAGGTGAGGAACTATTCTCCATAGCCATTTTCCAAGCAACTGTAGCTTCGTCAACATCTGCTGGACGAAGCACAAGCATTGAGTTTTTACCACTATGGTTTTGTAGCTTTTCCATTAATCTAATCTGAGCCTCTTGTTCAACTGGTTGGTGTGTTGGTCCATCTTCACCAACTCTAAATGCATCGTGAGTCCAAATAAAAATAACTGGTATTTCCATTAATGCAGCCACACGAATTGATGGCTTCATGTAGTCTGAAAATGCAAAGAAAGTACCGCACGCAGGAATCACACCACCATGCAAACTCATACCTATGCAAAGAGCAGACATTGTAAACTCTGAAACTCCCGCTTGAAGGAAAGCTCCCGAAAAATCATTCTTCATCAAAGCTTTGGTATTCTTTAAGAAACCATCAGTCTTGTCAGAGTTTGAAAGATCGGCTGATGCCACAATCATATTTTCAACCTCTTTAGCCAATACAGATAGTACATTTGCCGATGCAGCACGTGTAGCTGAGTTTGATTTCTGTTCAATCTTTGACCAGTCAATATTTGGCAATTCACGAGCAAACCATTTTTCTTTCTTATCAGCCAATTCAGGATTCTTTTCAGCCCATTTTTTATACGATGCATTTCTTTCTGCAACTAATCCTTTAAGCTCTATCTTTCTTTTTGCATAAAGCTCTACAGACTCTGGGAACAATGCAAAAGGATCTTCAGAATTTCCACCCAAATGTTTAACTGTTTGCGCAAAATCAGCACCGGCAGCACTAATAGGCTGACCATGTGTTGATACCTGATTTTCGAAAGAAGAGTTATCTGCTTTGACCGCACCAAGCCCCATTATGGTTGTTCCAATAATCAAAGTAGGACGATCATTCTCTTTATTAGCTGCATCTAAAGCCGCACGAATATCTTCTACGTCATTCCCATTTATTTTAATTACATTCCAATGCCAAGCTTCATATTTCTTTGCAACATCTTCACTATTTACTGCATCAACAGTGGTTGATAGCTGAACATTGTTTGAATCATAGAACATAATTAGATTGCTTAATCCCAAGTGACCTGCAATACGGCCTACACCTTGTGAAATCTCTTCTTGAATACCTCCATCAGAAATGAATGTATATATTTTATGTTCCATTACATTATCTAGGCGAGCATTCAAAAAATTAGCTGCAATAGCTGCACCTGCTGCATAAGCATGTCCCTGACCGAGCGGCCCCGAAGTGTTTTCAATTCCGCGTGCTACATTCAACTCAGGATGACCGTGTGTAGGACTACCCCACTGACGGAAGTTCTTAATCTCTTCAGTTGTATATCTATCACTTAAGTGAAGTACTGAGTATAACATAGGCGACATGTGTCCAGGATCCAAAAAGAATCTATCTCTTAATTCCCAAGTTGGATTTTCGGGATCGTATACCAAATATTCGGAAAACAAAACATTTATAAAGTCTGCACCTCCCATTGGTCCACCAGGGTGTCCTGATTTTGCTTTCTCAACCATCGCAGCCGATAAGATTCTGATATTATCGGCAACCTTTTTCATTATTGCATTATCATTCATAAAAATAGAAGTATTTTATTTGAGTTATTTTAATTTGTTACAAAGATACATTTTTTGATAATATATTGAGCAGTCATCTGAAGGTTAATAATCTTATCATTGATTTTTTGTATAATTCATTAACTTTGCAGTATATTATTGTACAATTTATAAAAACAACGATTCAAAGTGTCACTAAGCAAAAATAAAATCAAATATATCCAATCTTTAAAGGATAAAAAGCACAGGGAAATCAATAATACCTTTGTGGCTGAAGGAGAAAAGATAGTTTTAGATCTTCTGCAAAGCTGCAAGTGTCAACTTGTCGCTGGATTGCCAAATATTATTAACAATATAAATCCCAAACTTGCCGAGGAGACAATTATTGCCAATACCGACGAACTTAAGAGGGCAACCAATCTTAAAACACCACCTCCAGTTATAGCTGTGTTTTATAAGTCTCCAATAAGCAAAAGTGAAATTGATTTTAGTAGTGGACTACATTTAATATTGGACGGAATTCAAGATCCAGGCAATCTAGGCACCATTGTTAGAATCGCTGATTGGTTTGGAATTTCAAGCATAATTTGCTCGTTGGAGACAGTTGATATATACAATCCCAAAACTATTCAATCCACAATGGGTGCCATTGCAAGGGTTAATGTAGTTTACACCAACCTTGACACATTTTTACTGCAAAACAGCAAAATACCTGTTTATGGAACATTTCTCGAGGGAAAGAATATTTATTCCGAGATTCTTTCAAATAATGGATTCATAGTAATGGGAAGTGAAGGCAAAGGTATTTCTGAAGAATTAAGCAAACGAATAACAAATAAATTATTCATACCCAATTATCCAGCAAATAAAGAAACATCCGAATCACTCAACGTTTCTGTTGCAACGGGAATAATATGTTCAGAGTTTAGAAGAAGGAATATCTAGTATCTAAGTTACAGAAACATTCTTTACAATTGACTTGTTCTTCATATCTTTTAGAATCGTAGAAAAAGAAATAACTTAGCAGCAGAGAGTATATGTAAGGTATATACAAAAAAAATCACGTATTGTAAATACGTGATCACCTAAAACAAATCTCAAAGGAAAAACACTTAATCTAAGTGCATTCGGGAGGAAGACAGGATTCGAAACCGCGACCTACGGAACCACAATCCGTCGATCTAACCA
>CAYFTB010000088.1:0-10285 GCA_964345875.1 uncultured Proteiniphilum sp. | reverse complement strand
TTATATTATGTTATTGAAAGTAAACAACTACTAGCCCATCGTTATGGAAACGATGGGCTATTCTGTTATCGAAATAAATCTAATTGCTCACAACTGCTTCTCCCATCTCTGGGAATAGACATAATTAGTCGTGCCTTAAGAACATATTGATAAATACCTAGCTCTTATAGAACAAATATTTATCCGTCTATACCTTATTCCTCCTCACCTCACACCTGATCTATAGATTGTTTGCTCTTTCTTCTCATGTCTATATATGTCGGATAAATTGCATGCTACATTCTATCTGTTCGTATCACTAACGATAGGAATCCACATGTGAAATTCTATTATATTTGTCACGAACAATGAAAATCCACATGTAGATTTTCATTGTATAACCCACTAACGATATAAATATACATGTGTATTTGTATTGTATAAGACAAATACAATGGAATTATAGCATAAACTTTAAGCATTAGCGTTTGGGTTTATTACTTCAGGAGAGATTCTTTACTATTTCTTGCTCGGAGTTTTCTTTCAGTGTATAATTTTTAATGATGTCTGATTGTTTTTATTGATTTAATTTGGTGGTTTATTAAGTGCCTTTAGATAAATTGTTGTTGCGGGAATGTTGCGTGGGTGGTTTGGAAGATGTTTTATCAAAACATATAAATTGGGGCTTATACCAAAATATCCTTTTAGATATAATGGATTGTTTGTTATTAGTTTTTTTGCTACATTTGCACAATCAATAACCTTACGAAGAGTAATTGTTAATTTTTATCACTTTAATTTTTCAAAAACATGAGTAAAAAGAGAGTTTATACCTTTGGAAACGGTGCCGCTGAAGGTCGTGCAGATATGAAGAATTTGCTAGGAGGTAAGGGTGCTAACCTAGCTGAGATGAATCTTATAGGAGTCCCAGTACCTCCAGGATTCACAATCACAACTGAAGTGTGCACGGAATATAATAAGTTAGGCAAAGACTATGTTGTTAATAAAATCAAACCAGAAGTAGAAAAAGCAATTGAAAATATAGAGAATTTGACAGGAACCAAATTTGGAGACAGAGAGAATCCATGTTTGGTTTCTGTGCGTTCTGGCTCTAGAGTTTCGATGCCTGGCATGATGGATACTGTTCTTAATCTAGGCTTAAACGACGATGCAGTTGCAGGAATTGCAGAGAAATCGGGCAATGAGCGTTTTGCATGGGACTCATATAGAAGATTTGTTCAAATGTATGGTGATGTTGTTCTTGGAATGAAACCCGAGAGCAAAGACGATATTGATCCATTTGAAGAAATCATGGATGAGATGAAAGAGACGAGAGGTGTTGAACTAGATAATGACTTGACAGTTGATGACTTGAAAGAACTAGTGAAAAGGTTTAAATTTGCTGTTAAGAAACAAACTGGTCATGATTTCCCTGAGAGTGCATGGGAGCAGCTATGGGGAGCAGTTATGGCTGTATTCAACAGCTGGTCAAATTCGAGAGCAGTATTCTATCGTAGGATGAATAACTTCTCTGATGATTGGGGTACAGCTGTTAATGTTCAGGCCATGGTTTATGGAAATATGGGAAAAACTTCTGGCACTGGAGTTGCCTTTACTCGTGATGCTGCTACTGGCGAGGATATATTTAATGGAGAGTATCTATTGGATGCTCAGGGTGAGGACGTAGTTGCGGGAGTGCGTACGCCACAAGAGATCACACTTGAGGGTTCACGTCGATGGGCAAAACTTCAGAGTGTTTCAGAAGATGATCGTGCTTCAAAATATCCATCATTAGAAGAGATAATGCCTGAAAGTGCTGCTGAACTTATAGAAGTTCAACAGAAGCTTGAAGATCATTATAAGGATATGCAAGATCTTGAGTTTACCATCCAAAATGGAAAGTTATGGATTCTGCAAACACGTAGTGGGAAGCGTACTGCTGCTGCAATGGTGAAAATTGCAATTGATATGATGAAGCAGGGTTACATTGACGAGAAAACAGTTTTACAAAGGTGTGATGCTGAAAAGTTGGACGAATTGCTACACCCTGTATTTGATAAAAAAGCATTATCAAATACACAGTCAATAACTAATGGTCTTCCTGCATCTCCAGGAGCTGCTACTGGACAGATAGTATTTCATGCTGATGATGCTGAGGAATGGGCGGCACAAGGCAAAAAAGTAATCCTATGTAGAATAGAGACATCTCCTGAGGATTTGCGTGGTATGGCTGTTGCCCAAGGAATTTTCACTGCTCGTGGAGGTATGACATCTCATGCTGCGGTGGTAGCAAGAGGAATGGGGAAATGTTGCGTTTCTGCTGCAAATAATACATCAATCAACTATAAGGAGAGAACAATGACTGTAAAAGGTCAGGTATTTAAAGAGGGAGATTGGATTTCACTTAACGGATCAACTGGTAACGTTTATGAAGGTAATATTCCAACACAAGATGCTGAGTTTGGTTCTGATTTTATCGAACTGATGCAGATTGCTGATAAATATACTAAAATGAATGTCAGGACCAATGCTGATTCACCTCATGATGCAGAGGTTGCCCGCAGTTATGGTGCAACAGGTATTGGTTTATGCCGTACAGAACATATGTTCTTCGAAGGTGACAAGATCATATCAATGCGAGAGATGATTCTTGCTAAGGATGAAGAAGGTCGAAGAGAAGCACTAGAAAAATTGTTGCCACTTCAGAAAGAAGATTTTAAAGGAATCTTCAAAGCAATGGATGGATACCCTGTTACAGTACGTTTACTTGATCCGCCTTTACATGAATTTGTGCCGCATGACGAAAAAGGGCAGCAAGAAATGGCAAATGTTATGGGTGTTTCTTACGAGGAAATCCACGAAAGAGTAGAAGGTTTGCTTGAAGCAAATCCAATGCTTGGTCTTAGAGGCTGTCGTTTGGGTAATTTATATCCTGAAATAACTGAGATGCAAACAAGAGCTATTATGGAGGCAGCTCTTGAGCTAAAAAGAGAAGGTGTAAATGCCATCCCTGAGATTATGGTGCCACTTACAGGAATTGTGTATGAGTTTAGAGCTCAAAAAGATATAATTGTTAAAACAGCTAACGAGGTTTTTGCAAAATATGGTGAGACTATTGATTATAAAGTTGGAACAATGATTGAGATTCCTCGTGCAGCACTTACAGCTCACAAAATTGCAGCAGAAGCTGATTTCTTCTCATTCGGAACTAATGACTTGACTCAAATGACATTTGGATATAGCCGTGATGATGTGGCTAAATTCCTACCTCTTTATATTGATAAAGGAATACTAAAACATGATCCATTTGCGGTTTTAGACCAGAATGGTGTTGGGCAGTTGGTGACAATGGCGGTTCAGCACGGTCGTCAGGTTAAACCTGAGCTAAAGTGTGGTATTTGTGGAGAGCATGGTGGTGAACCATCATCAGTTAAGTTCTGCCATCATGTTGGACTTAATTATGTTTCTTGTTCTCCATTCCGTGTTCCAATTGCACGATTGGCCGCAGCACAGGCAGCTATTGAGTAGATAGTTAGAAATATCTATTTTAGTATTTAGATATCAAAAGGGTTGTAAAACGATAGTCTTACAACCCTTTTATATGTTATTTTTTCCTATTTATCGTGCAATCTGTACTCTTTCTACTCTCTTAAACATAGTGGACATTGCACTAAATAGACTTATGAATATAAATGTAGATGTGGTATAAAATACGTGCATCTCAGGACGCCCGTGAATAACATCAAAAATTAGTGCTGTTGTTCCCTGTGTAGCCTCTTGAAATGTGAATACATGGAATGCTAAATACTCCAATGAAAGAAGTATGGCTATGTATATAGCCCAAATTGTTGCAGCTGCAAATATTGGTCTCATCTTTCTTTTAAATAGCTGATATGCTGTAAGCATTATTGCCCCCGAAATAGTCCAACAAGTAAGTGCCCACCAGTTAATGGCGGGTGAGTTGAAGAAAGCAATATTATAACTATAACCATAAGTGCCTACCCATATGAATGATATGGTTATTGCAGACATAAATATGGCTAGCCACAAACTATACTTTCTTTTCTTGTTCCAGTTAAAGAATAAGTACATAAGATAGCCTCCTAGCATGCCAATGGCTAGCTCGTTGATATTGTTTATAGCTTTTAAAACCCAATACATGTTGGGTATAGAGTTCGGATAAGTGGTTTGTGCAAGCTGTGCTATAGCAAGTATTGATAGCAAGACATGCCATCTGTGTTTTATTTTTAGAGCTGATATGATTGTGAATAATATTGCACCGCTCCAAAGTATTACTAGCGACCACAGATCAAAATAAATCCACTTGGAGTCAAAAATTACAAAATTTAGCCAATCTATTTTGTTTTGTATTGTTTGTATTAAAAAACTATCCATTAAAATAATTATTATAAGTTTTTATCGCGTAAAGATACATTCTAATTATTACGTAGAATAAAAAAATGTGCTTTTTTTAATAATCGATGATTACTGAAACTCAAATCCAAATATATCCCTGAATGCAGACTTTATTTTGTCTGTTACATCATCTAGGTCAACATTCTTGCCCAATTCGTTTTGTATTGATGTAACTGATTTGTTTTTAAACCCACAAGGATTTATGAGGGAGAAGTATGATAAATCAGTATTTACATTTAATGCTAATCCATGCATGGTTACAAATCTGCTTGTTCTTACACCAATAGCGCATATCTTTCTTGCTTTTGTTGGAATGTTAGCATCAATCCAAACACCCATTGCTTTGGTATCCTTCTCTCCTTTAATGTCATAGTGCTCAGTGTTTTTATAACTACATCTTCCAACATAGAGATATATTTCTTGATACCTATTTTATAGTCTTCTAAGTCAATTATGGGATATGAAACTAATTGACCAGGCCCATGATATGTTATATCTCCACCTCTGTCAATAGGAAAGTAGTCGATGTTCATATTTTTGCGTTCCTTATCGGAAATAAGCAGGTTGTGAATATCTCCATTCTTGCCTAAAGTGTACACATGATTGTGTTCGCAGAATATTAGATACTGACATTTCGTATCGTCGTTTAATTTTGCATCTACTAACGATTGAAATAGCTTTTCTTGATACTCCCATCCCTCTTTGTAGGGGATTAATCCAATATTCTGAAAGATAACCTTGTTTGTCATTAATTTTAAGTGTTATTATAATACGTGCTTTTCGGCATGATATGATGACCTTACTAAAGGACCACTCTCTACAAATCGAAATCCTTTGTCTAGACCAATAGATTTGTACTTGGCAAATTGTTCAGGGGTAATAAATTCATGAACAGGCTCGTGCTGCCTTGTTGGCTGTAAGTACTGACCGATTGTAAGTATCTGGCAGTTCACTGCTCGCAAATCATCCATTGTTTCTATTACTTCTGATTCAGTTTCTCCTAATCCAACCATTATACCAGACTTAGCTCTAGATTTACCACTTTTAGCCACAATATCAATGGTTCTAAGGCTAACATCATATTTAGCCTTACTCCTAATATGTGGAGTAAGTCTTCTAACTGTTTCCATGTTATGTGAAATAATATTTGGTTCCGCTTCAATCACTCTGTTTATTAATTCCTCTTTTCCGTTAAAGTCCGGAATAAGTGTTTCGATTGTTGTACTAGGATTTTTCTCTTTTATTTTTCTTATGGTAAAATGCCAAAACCCGGCACCCCCATCTTTTAAGTCATCTCTATCTACACTTGTAATAACACAATGTCTAAGCATCATTTTGTTTATTGTGTCAGCAAGTCTGTCGGGTTCATCCCAATCTAACGAGTGAGGTCGCCCATAAATTGTAGCACAAAACTTACACTTTCTTGTGCAAATATCTCCCATAATCATAAATGTTGCCGTACCTCTACCCCAGCATTCAGCTAAATTAGGACACTTCCCATCTACGCATATAGTGTGTAAACTCTTTTTCTCTATCAACTCTTTAACGCCAATATATTTCTTTCCTTGCGGTAGTGAAATCTTGAGCCAATCTGGTTTTCTTTGCATTGCTGTGATTATTAAATTGAATATTATTAAACATTACAAAAATAGAACATTCTTTGAAATCTAATTAATTATAGATGGTAAATATTGGTTAGATATCTGTGTAACGAAATTTAAATAATTACTATTCTGTTTGTTGGAGCAAAACCTATATCTTTGTCGTCAATAAATAATCAAAATATTCAACTTGGATTTTCAACTTTTACATAAAGACCCAAAGTCAAAGGCAAGGGCGGGATTAATTACTACTGATCATGGCCAAATTGAAACGCCAATATTCATGCCAGTTGGGACAGTAGGGAGTGTCAAAGCAGTGCAAATGACGGAATTGGAGAATGATATAAAAGCTCAGATTATTCTGGGTAACACATATCATCTTTATCTGCGTCCTGGACTTGATACTATGAAAGCTGCAGGTGGACTGCATAAGTTTAATAGCTGGAGCAAGCCTATTCTTACAGATAGTGGTGGCTTTCAGGTTTTTTCGTTATCGGATAACAGAAAGCTGACAGAAGAGGGAGCAGAGTTCAGATCACATATTGACGGTTCAAAACATCTATTTACTCCCGAGCGTGTTATGGATATACAGCGGATAATAGGAGCAGATATAATAATGGCTTTTGACGAATGCCCTCCAGGTGACTCGGAATATGAGTATGCCAGAAAATCTTTAGATCTCACTGAGAGATGGCTGGATAGATGTATAACCAGATTCAATGGAACTGAACCATTGTATGGATATAAGCAAACACTATTTCCTATTGTGCAGGGTGCTGCTTATCCTGATTTGAGGCGTAGAGCTGCCGAAAATGTTGCCGAAAAAGGAGCAGATGGAAATGCAATAGGTGGCTTGGCTGTGGGTGAGCCGACTGAAGTAATGTATGAGATGATTGAGGTAGTAAATGAAATATTACCTGAGGACAAACCTAGATATTTGATGGGTGTTGGTACTCCTGCCAACCTTTTGGAAGCAATTGAGCGTGGTGTAGATATGTTTGATTGCATAATGCCTACAAGAAATGGCAGAAATGGGCAGATCTTTACAAAAAATGGCATCATGAATATGAGAAATGAAAAATGGAAGAACGACTTCTCTCCTATTGAGGAGGATGGGGCGTCTTTTGTTGATACACTATATAGTAGAGCATATTTGAGACATTTGATTAATGTTAATGAAATACTTGGACTTCAGATTGCATCTGTACACAATTTGGCGTTCTACTTATGGCTTGTAAAAGAGGCCAGAAAACATATTATAGCAGGTGATTTCTCCACTTGGAAGCCTATGATGGTAGAGCAAGTGATGAGACGATTATAACATAAAGACAGCATCAGAATAATGTTAAAGAACAAAATACTAACAAGAATAGACTTTTATATAATAAAAAAGTTCTTGGGCACTTATATTTTTATGATAGCTCTTATTTTATCTATTTCTGTAGTTTTTGATATAAATGAGAAGATTGATAAGTTTATGAGTAATAGTGCACCTTTAAAGGCTATTATTGTTGACTATTATCTAAATTTTATTCCATACTATGCAAACTTGTTTAGTCCTCTATTTATCTTTATTGCTGTAATTTTCTTCACTTCTAAGCTGGCATCTAATTCTGAGATTATTGCAATTCTGTCAAATGGTATTGGTTTTAAACGACTACTTCTCCCTTATATGATTTCTGCAGGAATTATAGCATTACTATCTTTTGTCATGAGTGGATATATCATTCCTCCAGCAAACAAAACTAGAATAGAGTTTGAGCAAACATATGTGAATCCAGATAGAAAGAAAACAGGTGAGCGTGATGTTCAATTTAAAATAGCAAAGAATACGAATATATATTTTGGTAACTTTGATATGACCTCGAATACGGGTTATAACTTTTCTATAGACCATTTTGATAGCTTGAATCTGGTTTCGCGTCTTACTGCACGATCAATAATATATGACTCACTTTATCATTGGACCATTAAGAATTATCAGATAAGGAGTTTTGATGGTATGGTTGAGACCATTACGTCGGGTGAGTCTATTGATACAATTATTCAGATTGTGCCTAATGATTTTATTGTCGCAAAGTATGATCAGCAAATGATGTCTAATCCACAATTAAAAAGGCATGTGAATAGCCAGAAGGAGCGAGGGCTTGGTAATATACAGGCTTTTCAAATTGAATATCATTCACGTTTTGCGTCGGTATTTTCAGCATTTATACTTACCATTATTGGAGCTTCACTATCTGCTCGAAAAGTGAAAGGTGGTATGGGGCTAAATATTGGTATAGGGCTTGTTTTAAGTATGGGTTACATTCTTTTTATGACCGTTAGTTCCTCTTTTGCTGTAAATGGAGTTATGAGTCCACTAATAGCTGCATGGGTTCCTAACTTTGTATTTATTTTCATTGCTTTTTATCTTTACAAGAAAGCTCCGAATTAATTTATTATTCAATTTTATTAGACATTTTCCCTGAACGATACAATACAAGCAAATGAGTCTTCAATGTGTATTGCTTAACGGAGGTGTTACATTAGATTTTTCATTTGGTATTGACAAATCACAAAAAATGATATTATGATAAAAAACATACTCTTATTTGTTTTACTCTTTTTTACTTTTGGTTTGACTGCACAAACAAAGTATCCTGTAGTCGTAATCGAAACTAATTATGGTTTGATGAAAGCCAGATTGTATGATGATACTCCTAATCACAGTAATCACTTTTTGAAACTTATAAAGGATGGTTACTTTGACGGAACTCTTTTTCATAGGGTTCTTAAAGAGTTTATGATTCAGGGTGGAGCACAGGATTCCCGAAATGCGCCAGCAGGAGCACAAATTGGTGGAGGGAGAACAGATATGGATATTCTTCCAGAGTTTAAAGATTATCACTTTCATAAAAAAGGAGCACTTGCAGCACCTCGTCGCAATGATGACGTAAATCCAAAAAAGAAATCTGATGCCTCACAATTCTTTGTCGTTCATGGCAAGGTTCTTACAGAAGGACGTATAGATACGCTTGAAAGAGCTGTGAATGTACCTATAAAGAACAACATAATTAAAGAACACTATTCACCTTATCGTGAGCAACTAGATGAACTTAAAAAAGCTAATCCAAGTGCATTCAATTCTCTCTTAGACTCTGTGTTAAATGTTGTGGATTCTCTGTATGAAATAGCGCCGGGAAAATTTATTTTTCCAGAGGATAGGCGTGAAGCTTATACAACCATTGGTGGTGCAATGCATTTGGATGGAGAATATACGGTGTTTGGTGAGGTCTTCGAAGGGTTGGATATAATAGATAAAATAGCTGCATTGGAGGTTGACTCTAATGAGCGGCCATTTGAGGATGTGAAGATAATTAGGATATTCACAGAATAACAAAAATTGAGAATATGGATATAAGCAGTATTGAAAACATAGAGTTATGTTATCTTAGTCTTGATGATTATGAAGAGTTAAAGGAGATAATGATAGATATCTATGGCGATATGCCTAACGCTTACTGGAGGAAAGGACAACTTAGGAGGTTGATATCAATTTTTCCCGAAGGACAGGCAATTATTAAGGTGAATGGTAAAATAGCTGCTTGTGCCTTATCTATTATTGTAGATTATAATAAGTTTGGAGATAGGCATACATATCGTCAAATAACAGGAAATGAGACGTTCGATACTCATGATGCTAATGGAGATGTTCTATATGGTATTGAAGTATTTACAGGTAAAGAGTATCGTGGACTTCGCCTGGGGCGTCGACTATATGATTATAGAAAAGAACTTTGCGAACGACTAAATCTAAAAGCCATTATATTTGGAGGTAGAATGCCAAACTATCACAATTATGCTGATAAAATGTCTCCCCGCGAATATATTAGACGTGTTCGTGTAAAGGAGCTTGACGATCCTGTGCTTAACTTCCAAATCTCCAATAACTTTCAAGCAGTGCGTATTCTTAGGGGATACCTCAAGGGAGATGAAGAGTCGGGCGAGTATGCAGTATTAATGAGATGGACCAATATCTATTACGAGGAACCATCTCATGAGGCAAGTGTGCCAAAGCGCATTGTTAGGTTAGGTCTAATTCAATGGCAGATGCGACCTTTTAAGGATTTGGATGATTTGATTCAGCACGCTGAGTTTTTTATTGATGCCGTATCCGGTTATCATGCTGACTTTGCATTGTTCCCAGAGTTTTTCAATGCTCCATTAATGGCTAAATATAATCATTTGTCTGAACCTCATGCAATTAGAGAACTTGCAAAATATACTGAAGCGATATCTTCTCGACT
>CAYFTB010000087.1:0-10285 GCA_964345875.1 uncultured Proteiniphilum sp. | reverse complement strand
ACTCCTTGAATAAATTCTGCGTTATGCAGTGTGCGTCCCCACAATAGAGTTAGTGTTTTCGGTGCTTTTTGTAAATTTTGGTCGATTTGTATCATATGTCCGTTTATTAAAGTTTAAATACTGGCTAACAATCAATTAACCCACACTTTAACACAAAGATAGTAAATACTTTTCTATTACTATCACCTTATTATAAATAAATTTGGCACTATATTTCAACTATCTATATCACGAACAATCAAAATCTACATGTGAAATTCTATTATATAAGCCACGAACAATCTAATTATACATGTGGATTTGTACTGTATAGGATACGGATAATAAGAATCTACATGTAGATTCTTATTGTATAGGTCTTATACAATAGAAATATAGCGTGGATTTTATACATCCGCATTCGGATTTATTGTTTTGGGATTAATAGGAAGATGGATGGTGAGGTATTTTATCAGAACATACTCCTTATGAAAGTGTATAATATCAATCATAAGTATAAGGCCAGCAATATCATAAACAAAACACCATTTAAGCAGTGTTTAAATACTGCTTAAATGGTGTTTGATAATACTTTACAGAGTGATGTGGGTACTAAATGAGATTAGCTAAAAGGAATTTTCTTATATCATTCACTTCCACATCACGACGATGTGCATAATCATCAAGCTGCTCTTCATTAATAGGACCAATAACAAAATATTTGGACTGAGGGTTAGCAAAGATAAATCCACTAACGGATGCTGTGGGTATCATCATGCCATTCTCAGTTAATTCTACATCAATATCTTTCAGATTTAATATATTGTCGAGAACAAAACTGATGGTTTGATCAGGTATTGAGGGATATCCCACTGCTGGACGTATGCCTTGATATCTGGTGGCTAGCATGTCGGCAATACTAATATCTTCATTAGCAGAGAAACCCCAATATTCTGTTCTAATTTTATAGTGCAACCATTCGGTACCAGCTTCGGCAAGTCGCTCGAGAAGAGATTTCGTAAGCAGAGCCATATATTCGTCATTCTCATTCTCAAATTTCTTCAGCAAATCGCCACCATCACTTGCCGTAACGGCAAACGGTGCAATATAATCGTCAACACCAAGTGCCTTGGGTGCTACAAAATCACTCAGACTCATATATTCGTTTTTATCACTCAGCCGCTGCTGACGCAAAAGAGGAACGCGAATGTCGTTAATCACAATATCATCGCCCTCGCTGTAAGCGTCATAAATTGCAAATAGAGCATTGATTTGACTGTGATCCTTTTTCACAATCATATCTAGAAGTTTTACAGCATCATCATACAATTTAATAGCTTCTACCGCTCTTTCTTGCTCTTCGGCACGGAATCGGGATAGCCATTTATTTCGGCTTTCCTTATCTTTGGGGACATCATCGATTGATCCGAATTTTGCAGAAAGATTCCAGCCATGGAAAAAGAATTTCCAATCAATAAACGGAATAACTTCTTTGGCAGGAATATTTTTCAACACCTTGCGCCCCTCAAAATTGGGTTTTACAGCTTCAAAACTATCCCAATCAATAACAAAAGGATTGTTGCGAGCTTCTGAAAGTGAAACAAATTCAACTTTCTTGTCAATAATGTTTTCACGCAGCTCTTTATACTCTTCGGCTATCTTTGCCACAAATTCATCTTTGACAGTAGGACTCAATAAATTAGATACTACACCAGGACTTTGCGATGCATCCTTTACGTAAACAACGGGGCCACGCTTATATTTTGGTTCAATCTTTATTGCAGTGTGCAACTTAGATGTTGTAGCACCACCAATCATCAAGGGTAGCGAAAACCCACCCTCTTCTAGTGCCTCTGCCACACTTGCCATCTCCTCCAATGAAGGAGTGATGAGTCCGCTAAGACCTACAATGTCAGGATTTTCAGTTCTTATAGTTTCTAATATCTTTTCGGTGGGCGTCATAACGCCTAAATCGATGATTTCATAGTTATTGCACGACAAAATAATTGACACTATGTTCTTTCCGATATCATGCACATCTCCTTTAACAGTTGCCATCACAATTTTGCCAGCCTTTTTGGCTCCAGCAGAGGCTTTCTCGGCTTCCAATACTGGTTGAAGAATAGATACAGCCTTCTTCATGGTCCGCGCAGCCTTAACTACCTGGGGCAAAAACATTTTACCTGAGCCAAACAAGTCGCCAACCACATTCATGCCACTCATAAGAGGTTTGTCAATAATATCTACAGCGGTTGGATATGCGTCAAGTGCTTCTGCAATATCTTCATCCATAAAATCACTAATACCTTTTACCAAAGCATAGCTCAATCGCTCATCTAAAGATAGTGATCTCCACTCCATCACCTTTTCTTTAGTATCCTCATTGTTGCCATCATTCTTTAAGCTCTGAGCATAGTCCATCATACGTTCTGTGGCATCATCACGGCGATTGAGAATAATGTCTTCAGCTAGCTCTTTAACTTCTTCTGGTATGTCCTCATAAATCAATGATTCGGCAGCGTTCACAATACCCATATCCATACCCGCCTGAATAGCGCGATATAGAAAGATGGAATGCATCACCTCACGCACATAGTTGTTACCTCGGAATGAGAATGACAAGTTGCTAACTCCTCCACTCACTTTTGCTCCTGGCAAGTTTTGCTTAATCCATTTAACTGTTTCTATAAAATCAATTGCATAATTCTTGTGTTCCTCAATTCCAGTAGCAATAGCAAGAATGTTGGGGTCGAATATAATATCTTGAGGATTGAATCCTATACCCACTAGAATATCATAGGCACGCTTGCAAATATCTATACGTCGCTCATATGTGTCGGCTTGACCAGTTTCATCAAAAGCCATCACCACCACAGCAGCACCATAATTCATTATTGTTCGTGCTTGTTCTATAAACTCATTCTCACCATTTTTCAGAGATATTGAGTTTACAATACACTTACCCTGCACACATTTGAGTCCTGCTTCAATCACCTCCCATTTGGAAGAGTCAATCATAACAGGAACCCTAGATATATCAGGATCGGACGCTAGCAAATTAAGAAAATTGGTCATCTCCTCTGCTCCATCAAGCAAGCCATCGTCCATATTAATATCGATGATCTGAGCACCATCTTCCACTTGTTCATAAGCTACCCTAAGTGCTTCGTCATACTTCTTCTCTTTAATCAGTCGCAGAAATCTTTTTGAACCAGCCACATTACATCTCTCTCCAATATTTACAAAGTTCATTTCGGGAGTAATAACAAATTTTTCTAAACCCGAAAGTTTTAGCAGGCTTGGTTGATTTGCTGGTGATGGTGGTGTCACACCACTTATCATTTCATTGTATAGCGCAATGTGATCTGGCATAGTTCCACAACAGCCACCAATAATATTCACCAATCCCTCGTCAATATACTCTTTAATTTGAGATGCCATTTTCTTTGGAGTCTCGTCATATTCACCCAGCTGATTTGGCAATCCTGCATTTGGATAAGCACTAGTATAGAAAGGAGATATTTTTTTCAACTCTTTCATATAAGGCTTCATATCCAAAGCTCCAAAGGAGCAATTAAGCCCAACCACCAATGGGTTAGCATGACTTACAGAGGTAAGGAATGCTTCAAGAGTCTGTCCCGACAATGTTCGGCCCGCCTTGTCAGTGATGGTAACTGAAAGAATAATAGGAATATTCTTTCCATACTCGTGCCTCACCTCTTCAACTGCAAATATTGCAGCCTTTGCATTAAGCGTATCAAATATTGTTTCTATTAAAAGCAGGTCAACACCGCCATCCACCAATGCCTTAATTTGCTCTTTGTATGAAACTTTCATCTGATCAAATGTGACAGCACGATACATTGGGTTCTCTACATCGGGACTCATTGATGTAGTTTTGTTGGTTGGACCTACAGCACCAGCCACAAATCGTGGTTTATTTGGAGTTTTGGCGGAGTATTCATCAGCAGCTTCTCTTGCAATTCGAGCTGCAGCAAGATTTATGTCACGCACATTGGGCTGCATATCATAGTCGGCCATAGATATGCTTGTGGAATTGAAAGTATTAGTCTCAATAATATCTGAGCCAGCCTCTAGATATGCACGATGAATTTCGCCAATAATCTCTGGCTGTGTTATAGACAGCAAATCATTATTGCCTTTTTGTGGCTTGACTGCGTTTGAAAATTGCTTACCTCGATATTGCTCTTCGGTAAGCTTATACTTTTGTATCATTGTTCCCATTGCACCATCAAGAATGAGGATGCGGGATTTCAAAATCTCTTCAATATTCATTATTTTGGGATTTAAAATTGAATTTTTCTTATATAGTAACTGGCTTTTCGCTAGAAAAGCTCTTAATAAGTCTGACCATCCATACCACGAGCCACGCAAAAGACAATCTTACTGCAAGTATCAGCCAGTAAGAAACACCTAAAGCCACGAAGATTAGATTGTCCTCCAAAACGGAGTGCGAAATAGCAAGATGATGGTTTAACAACTGAACATCTGATTTTGTTACTTTTCCATCTTTCATTTGTTCTATCATCATGGCTCCACCATAGGCCAGACCTACAATATATCCTATCAGCCACAGAAAACCTACAGACTCAGAAAGTCCAAAGAACTTCAGAATCGGTTTTATTGCACTCGTAAGATTATCAATCAAATTATATTCAAGCAATATCTTGTAAAGAATATTAAGAGCAGAAATAATTGAGAATAATATTGCTGCAATTTGCAATGATCCAATTAGCCATGAGACAAGAACATCATTCACAGAAAGCATAGTATCAACGCTGGTCTTTGCAAAAACGGGCATACCCATATCATGAGGCAAAATGAGATTCAAAAGCAATCCAACTATAATACTAGACGCAATTCTCAACAATGTCATTCCCCAGAAAGATGATCCAGTCTTTGCCTGGATTGCACTTTCGACAGGAAGGTTATGTGCTATTTGGCACATTAATGCAAGAATAGTAAGTTCACGCAATGTCATCGACATTGACATGATTATAGCAAGCGGAGCATAAAGTGGCAGGAAAATACTGGTGATAAAAACTATTGCCGTACTTCCTGGTAAACCTAGATTGATGAAAAGAGGGTCAAAAAATTTAGCCAAGTAGGCAAGACCTCCATAATAATCAAGAAATCCAACAAAAAGTGAAACAGGCAATATTATCTTCATCAGCCACAAAGTGGTCTGAAAAGATTTAATAAAAGCTGGACGAAGTATTTTATGAAAAAAACGCATCTTGAACAAATTATTAATGAAAACTCCAATTGTTATCTCAACAATCTTATAGAGTATTTACAAAAAATGATAACAAATAAACAACCGAATAAGCTAAACTCTATTTCTTAAACATCCTGTCCATAGAGCGTTTATCCTCTTTTTCTCTTAATGACTGTCGCTTGTCATGCGACTTCTTTCCTTTTGCCACAGCAACAACCAATTTAGCAAGACCTCTTTCATTTATAAACAGACGTGTTGGCACAATTGTAAAACCAGTTTCCTTGGTAAGTCGCACAATCTTTCGCAATTCGTTACGATTTAGCAGTAATTTACGATCACGTCTTACCTCATGATTATTATATGTACCATAGAAATATTCAGTGATGTGCATATTTCTAACCCACAGTTCTCCATTTTCAAACAAACAATAAGTATCAACAAGACTTGCTTTGCCCTGTCTGACTGATTTTATTTCGGTTCCAGTAAGTATAATACCGGCTGTATATGTTTCGAGCAATTCGTAGTCGAATGATGCTCTTCTATTTCTAATATTTATAGGTGCTTGTTTCATAATTGTTTATAACAAGTTGTGTAATGGTGCTCAGCAACTAAAGAGTAATAACCACCAATGAGAGTAAATAGTTTAAAACGGCAGGTGAAATAAGAAGGACAAACAATGAAATTACTGAAAACACTATTTGCTTGTCTTTATCAATATTCAAATACAGTTTAGAACCCGAATAAATAAGGAAGAATGACAAAAGAGGTATTGCCCATAAACCTGTATAACCATTAATCAAAGGCATCAAGAAATACATCAGATAAACTATAACTGATGAATAACCTGTAAATTGTTGTGCTATTTGAATATCCTTGATTATTCCATATTTTGGAAACAACTCATTTATAAGAAAAGATGCGAGATAAAAACCCCCAAACAAAGCGGTGATTACCACTATTATCATTTTTAGCGCATAATGAAGTCCACCTGTCTCAGATAGCCACATTGCACCAATAAAGGTTGTGATGGAGATAACCCCAAAGATTGGAAACAGAAAATTGTTTATAAAGTCATCGTGATTGTTTCTTTGTTTATCAATATAATGCCAACCTTTGGCAGGATAGAAAATGAGAAAAAATAATTTATGAATGATTTTCTTAAACATATATTTAAAATTGATATACAAAGGTAATTAATTCTTTCGATTATGATTTCTTTACAGATATCTTATCAATTATCATAGCAATAGCTCCATCACCAGTTACATTGCAAGCAGTGCCAAAGCTATCTACAGCTATATATAATGTTATCATAAGTCCAATCATTTGTTCGTTAAACCCCAAATAAGTTTGTATTACACCAACGGCTGCCATTATTGCTCCACCCGGAACACCCGGTGCGGCCACCATTGTGATACCCAGCATAAAAATAAAACCTGCAAACTGTAACAAATCTATTGGCAACCCATACAAAAACATAATAGCCATCGAAAACCCTACAATCTTCATCGTGCTACCGGCTAAATGAATTGTGGCACAAAGAGGAATAACAAACGAAGCAATATTTGCATCAACCTTGTTACTTATTGTGCACTCAAGAGTTACAGGTATTGTGGCTGCCGAAGATGAGGTGCCTAACGCAGTGGCATAAGCAGGTAGCATGTTTTTAAGGGCTTTCATCGGATTTCGTTTTGAAATTACCCCTGTGATTAGATACTGCATTAGCAAAAGAATGATGTGAAGTGCAAATATCACCATTACCACCTTAATAAATAAACTTACAACAACGTAGACCTGACCTGTGATTGATATAGATAGAAACATGCCAAAAATGTATATTGGCAAAAGCGGAATTATTACATATGTTATAATCAGATTAATAATATCACGAAAATCTTTAAAAGCTCCTAACATTGTTGTTCCTTTGATAAAAGAGATACCCAGACCCAAGCAAAATGATAGAATTAGCGAGGTCATAACATCCATTAGGGGTGGCATAGTAATGGTGAAATAAGGAGATATAACAGAGTTACTAACTTCTTGTGCTGCATTGACATCAATATTATTGGATATTATATGCGGAAAAATTGCTTCGCATGATAAAAAAGTAAATAATCCTGAAAATATAGTGGATGCGTAAGCAATAAGTGCTGTTAATATAAGCAACCTTCCTGCACCCTTACCCAATTCTCCAATTGCAGGTGCAACTAGTCCCAAAATAATCAAAGGAATAATAAATGACAAAAAGTTGCTGAACAAGTCATTAAATGTTGCAAATACTTTTGCAAACCACAAGGGTGCAAATTGTCCCACAATTATACCTGCTATTATACTTATAAATACACGCCCAAGCAATGGAATTTTAGATATCTTCATGCATTCTCATTTTAAGAATTAGTTTGTAAAAATACAATTTTTAGATAACAAGCAGCATATATGCAGGTTTATTTAAAATCAATGATACATATATTTCAATTTAGTCATTTAGAAAGCAATTGATAAAAAACAAACAATTAGCTGAAAATAAATATGTACTTTTGCAACTAAACAACAAATCAAAAATTATTATGTCATTAAAAGATAACGATAATTTAATTTATTCAGCAGAGGTTATAGAATTTGTTACGGTAGGAGTGGAATTTTGTGCATTTATTGAAAATGAAAAGTTGACAGATCGTAATGAGTGGATAAAAAAGATGTTACATATCCTACCATTATTATATGTGAAGACATCACTATTGCCCGAAACTATGCAATTAAACGAAGAATCGCCCGAAACATTCGTGAAAGAGGAAGACTATGCTAGGGTCTCAACCAGCATTTCCTCTATCATAGGAGATGAAGATGTTTATCTAGATGTTTTTATTGAGGACATGAAATATAGCGACAGACCTATATCATCTTTTATATCTGAGGATATAGCAGATATTTATCAAGATATTAGAAATTTTGTATCGATATACCAATACGACCTTTCGGAACAAATGAATGATGCTATCTATCTTTGTCAGCAGAACTTCAAAATGTATTGGGGACAAAAGCTCATCAATGTTCTTCGCCCACTCCATGCAATTTTCTATAAACCAGATGATGAACTAGATTATTTAGAAGGAACAGATTTAAATATGGAGGAATTGTGGGACTAAGTATTACAAAAGACGAAATAGCAGAACTACCAGTAGAAACATTCGAAGGAGAGATCATTATTGTTGATAGAACTGAGGATGTTGAATCAGCTGTCAATAATCTACTTAAATATTCGAAGCTGGGATTTGATACAGAGACAAAGCCTGCTTTTAAAAAAGGCCAAGTAAACAAAGTAGCTCTTATCCAGCTGTCAACAACAGATACATGTTATCTCTTCAGACTTAACAAAATTGGATATCCTTATGAGTTAGATAGAATATTCTGCAACCCTGATATAAAAAAGATTGGTCTGTCACTGCGTGATGATTTTGCAGCTATGAACAAACTATCGGATATGAAGCCCGAAAACTTTATTGACTTACAGCCATTTGTTGACGAATATGGTATTGACGATAATGGGCTACAAAAAATATATGCAATTATATTTAAAAATAAAATTACAAAAAGACAGAGGACTTCAAACTGGGAGGCTGATCAACTTAGTGAAGCACAAAAAAGCTATGCTGCTATTGATGCATGGGCTTGTCTAAGAATTTATAATCACTTGATAAAAAATGGAACCAAATAGTATTATACATATTAAACTAAAACCAAGAAAAGAAGAATCTTTAAAACGGTTTCATCCTTGGGTATTTTCAGGCGCTATAGCCACACCTGTATCAGACATTGCTGAGGGTGAATTAGTAAAGGTATTCTCATCCAACAATGAATTCTTGGGTATAGGTCATTTTCAGATTGGAAGTATTGCTGTCCGCATTCTTTCATTTAGTGATATAGCTATCAATACCGAGTTTTATACTGAAGCAATTAAAAATGCATACAACCTTCGACTAAGTAATGGTATCATTAATAAAAATAACAACACCTACAGACTAGTGCATGGAGAAGGAGATAATCTGCCAGGATTAATTATTGATGTTTATAACAAAACAGCAGTTATGCAGGCTCACTCCGTTGGAATGGATACAGACAAACAAATGATTGTTGAAGCACTTCACAATGTGCTTGGAAAGGAAGATATAACTAACATTTATTACAAATCTGAAGGCACTTTACCTTTTAAAGCAGAAATAGACTCTGCTGACAAATATCTATCAGGTGGTAAAGAGGTTGAATATATATCTATTGAGAATGGTTTGAAGTTTAATGTTGATTGGTTGAGAGGGCAAAAGACAGGCTTTTTCGTTGATCAGAGAGAAAACAGACGATTGCTTGAGCAATATTCCCAAGGACGAGATGTACTTAATATGTTCTGTTACACTGGAGGCTTTTCTGTATACGCGTTGAGAGGTGGAGCTAAGACCGTTAAATCAGTAGATAGTTCATCAAAAGCAATAATGCTAACAAATGAAAACATCGAACTTAATTTCCCAGGAGACAATCGTCACAGCTCTGAGGCAATTGATGCATTTAAGTACCTTAGAGAACTGGATACTCAAACTCATGATTTGATAATTCTCGATCCACCTGCTTTCGCCAAGCATAGAGGTGCCATAAAAAACGCTCTGCAAGGATACAAGCGAATTAATGCAGCAGCAATAGAAAAAGTAAAAAAGGGAGGGATTATATTCACTTTCTCATGTTCGCAAGTCATAAGCAAAGATCAGTTTAGGTTAGCTGTTTTCAGTGCTTCGGCCATGACTGGAAGAAAAGTCAGAATATTACATCAGTTATCTCAACCAGCAGACCATCCTATTAATATCTATCATCCAGAAGGAGAATATTTGAAAGGTTTAGTTCTACAAGTAGAATAAATGTTAACAATACACTTTATTTATTCCCAGGACGTCGATTAGTGTTAAATAACAAGAATAACAAGCACTTTGTGGAATAATTATTTGGTCATAATTGCCAATCGGGCTATATTTGTACTGTGTTTTTCATGGTATTAGATTTAAGGTTAACAATGGAGATTGGTTG
>CAYFTB010000086.1:0-10340 GCA_964345875.1 uncultured Proteiniphilum sp. | reverse complement strand
ATTTTTTTTAAAGCAAAACTCTATATCGCCTTCTGCACCATTATCAACCAATCGTTTGTAATGCTCAGATTCTTTTAAATATTCAATCGGATTGTATTTTGCGAGACGCCACAGCTCTAATGCTATTCTTGCACTATCAGACATACTTTTAATACCATATCTGTTTTTTGATAATTCATAAAATGCCCCTGCAAAGATTGTGTCTTCAAGGTTTATTCTATTTTTCCAACCTGAGCATAATATTACTACTCTTCCATTAAGGTTATAGCATTTATCAATTAGTGAATCAATATTTGAAAACGAACCAATCAAAAGCTTCTTGCTATTCCTAGTCTCATTTATTGCCTGTATACCGTTTGTGGTAGTGAATACTATCTCTTTACCACCTACAACTTCTCTTGTGTAATCAAATGGAGAATTTCCAAAATCAGCAAATTCTATTTTTCTAGCGTTTCTTTCGCCTCCAACTATATAATTTTTATTCTTATATTCTTTTGCTTCCTCAACGTCAGCAACTGGGATTACTGTTAAAGCTCCATTTTCAAACATTTTACATATAGTTGTAGTTGCTCTAAAAATGTCAACAACTATTACAATATCATCACTGCCTTGATAATATGGATAAAGAGCAGGAGATGGACAAACATCAATATTCATGAGGGTGTTATGTTTTAGTACAAAGTTACTGAAAATATATATTGTTTTGTAACTTTGAAGAAAATAGACAAATGATAAATATTTCAAGATATAATATAATCCTTGCTTCCAACTCTCCCCGCAGGAGAGAACTTTTGTCTGGAGCAAATATAGAATTTAAAATAAAAGTATTAGAAGACATTGATGAGGATTTCCCTGATAATATACCAAAAGAACAAGTAGCAGAGTATTTATCAAAGATTAAAGCATCTTCATATTCTAACATATTGACATCAAACGACTTGATAATTACAGCAGATACTATAGTTTTGATGGACAATAAGATTTACGGCAAGCCTATTGATTTGGCAGATGCAAGACAAATGCTTAAAGAATTATCTGGCAAAACTCATCAAGTAATTACTGGAGTCAGTCTGACAACTTTAGATAAACAGGTTTCTTTTTCTGATATCACACAGGTGACCTTTGGAGAACTTATAGATTCTGATATTGAATATTATATAGATAATTATAAACCATTTGACAAGGCAGGGGCATACGGTATCCAAGAATGGATTGGATATATTGGAGTTAAAAGTATTGAGGGATCTTACTTTAATGTTATGGGATTGCCAATTTATAGAGTGTGCAATGAGCTGAAAAACTTTTAAATTAATTTTATGAGTAAGGTATTCACAATATTTTTTATTCTAATTTTTGTCCATGTTGCATCAGCTCAAAATGAGATCTATGTAACAAGACCATTAACAGACAATATCAAGTCTCTACAGGTTTTGTCGCCCGATAACTCTCAGTTATTGCCAGTAATAAGTTTGAATTCTAATAATAAACTGGTCGTTAAGTTTGATAATCTTGATATTTCGCAACCCAGATTGCGTTATAGGCTAATTCATTGTAATGCAGACTGGACAAAGTCTGAACTTACCGAGATTGATTTTTTATCTGGATTCAATGATAATATGATAGATAACTACAAGTTCTCGAATAATACTCTTGTAAATTATATTCATTATGACTTAGAACTTCCTAACCGTGATATTAATTTTAAAGTATCGGGTAATTATGCCTTGTTTGTTTATGATGAATATTCACCTCAGATAAACATACTTATGGCGTGTTTCTCTGTTCTTGAGCCTAATGTGAAAATAGATGCTTCTGTAACTGGCAATACAGATATTGATTTTAATAAAAAACATCAGCAGTTGAAAATTGAAGTAGATCATAAAAATATTCCAATCCAGGATCCTGATGAAGATATAAAGCTACTTGTCAGACAAAACACGCGGCTTGACAATATAGTTGATAATGTTAAACCTTCATATTCCAATTCTGATAAATTGATTTATGATCATAATAAGTCTCTGATATTTGAAGCAGGAAATGAATACAGACGATTTGAGATAGTTAACAAGCAGTATGGTGGATTGAATGTAGAAAAGGTGAATAATAACAACTCTTCTATTAATGCATTGCTAACAACTGATAATCTAAGATCTAATAGTGCCAGATTTTATGATAAAGATCAGAATGGGCAATATTTCATTAAGAATAATGATGCTTTTGATAATGATACAGAATCTGACTATTTTCTAGTGCATTTCACATTGAATGCTCCATTTAAAGATGTTATTCTGGAAGGAGAACTTTCATATGGCTCATCTGATATTATTTTAAAAACTGATAATGATAGTGGACTTCTTAAAACTTCCGTTCTACTTAAGCAAGGTGCTTATAATTATCAATATCTTTCCTCTTCTAATAATAATGAAGAGTTGACTGCTGAGTTTACTGAAGGCAATTACTATGAAACTGAGAATATATATTCTATATTTGTATATCATAGACCTCCCGGTATAAGATATGATAAGCTAGTAGGTTTCTCACAGGTTTCCTCAACTCAGATTAAGCAATGAAATTTACGTTATAAATTATATTGCATAAAAAAAGAGAGAGACATTTTATCAAATGTACTCTCTCTAAATTTTTAGTCTATCACTCAACCTATCTATTCTCCGTCAGGAGCAGTCTGAGGCTCTTCTACTGGGAAAGCAGGAGTTACATCAGGAGCTGTTGTAGGATTAAGAGGAACAGGTTGTCCTACTTCTATTTGTGATTGTGGTTCTGCTGCTCTTTTTGCAGTAAATTTAGCTGTAAAAATGCTTAGAACAATGATAATGCCGGCAAGAGACCAAGTTGCTTTCTCCAAAAAGTCTGTAGTCTTGCGTACACCCATAATCTGATTTGAAGATGAGAATCCTGAAGCCAACCCTCCTCCTTTAGAATTTTGTACCAAAACTATAAGGATCATTAGTACTGCAGCTAGCAGGATGATAATTGTAATGAAGATATACATATTTCTATTATTTTTTATTTTTCTCGTTGATAATCAAAAGTTCCAAGAAACGAATTTGGTCGGCAAAGTAAGCACTTTTTTTTGGAAAATTCAAACTTAATTGCTGAATAATTGTCAATGCTTGCTCATATTTCTTTTGTTTGATATATATCTTGGCTAGCGTTTCTGTCAAAAAGCTACCTCCAGATGTTTCTATTTCAGAATTAGACGTTTTTTTTGTTTCCTTACTTAGTGGTGGCAGAGAGATATCATTCGTTTCAGCCTTTTTTAAAAAACTATCTATAATATCTTGGTGCTTTAATCTATTTTGAACTGAGGGTGATTCCTCTTCTCGCTCTCTGTTTGTTTCGTTGTGCTGTAAATATGTAATATAGTCTGTTGAGATAATAGTCTCTTCATGTGATTCAGTTTCAGAGTCATCAGAATAGAATTTTGCGAAATATGAATCCAGAATATTTTCAGTTTTGTCATCAATATTGCTCGATTCTGGCTTAATTAAAAATGGTTTGAACTTTTCGCTATTAATCAAAAAAAACAGACTTTCTCTATCTGCGCACAATGCTGCAGTACATGGAAGAGTTTTATCATACTTTTCTTGGTCTGTTATGTACAGACCCTTTGTCAGCAACAACCTTGCAGTTTGGAAGTATGGATAGCTATCGACCAAATTCTCAAGCTGTGATATAGTATTATCATTGCTCAAGAAATCATTGTTATTTATAAGATGTATAATATCGTTACTATCCATTTTACCAATTTGCCATAGTGGAGTTAAAGATTTGATCTACTATTTCGTCAGTAAGTTCTTTTATTAACTGGTCTTGAACATCTGTCAAGTTTACGCTACTTGCAAATGTTCTGTTGGCAGAGATTGTTTCCTCTTTGTCTTGACCTTGCGCCTTATTATTGGTAAATCTCATTCTCACACTCATTGTAAGTCTTGTCTCGGATGCAAATTGATTTTCCTGAACCGCTAACGGAGTAAGTTCATATCCTACTATTTCACCTTCAATCTCCATATCTCCATTTTGTTTCACAAATTGCAGACGAGTATTTCGGGTGAACATATCTTTTATAGACTCATTGAAAAGATTTTCAAGTGGAGGATATACCAAGGGTGCCTGATTCACAAAGTGATCCAACTGAAGTGTCTTTGTCAGATTATAATCAATAGATGCGCCATTAAACTTGTATGATATTGAACAAGCCGTTAATATTGAAAATATAGTAATTAGTGCTAGGATTCTCTTCATTATTAGTCCAAGTTATATTCTTTGATTTTTCTATAAAGGGTTCGTTCCGATATTCCTAATTCTTTAGCAGCATCTTTACGTTTTCCGAGATGCTTTTCCAACGCAAGCTTAATCATTTCTCTCTCTAGGCTTTCTAGCGAAAGATTAGTATCTTTAATTTCTGTTGCATCTTGAATATCTTTAACTTCTGATTCCATGTGAGATTCTTCCTGTACATCCATCTCCTCATAGTTTATAGGCAATGTTACTGTTGTTTTGTCTTGCCTATTCAATTTACTGTGAGCATCACTAGGAATAACTGAAGATGCTTCTTTCATAATATCCTTTACAACACTCTTTAAGTCGTTTATATCCTTTTTCATATCAAAGAGAACTTGGTAAAGTATTTCGCGCTCAGATGAAAAAGATTTTTGATCGGATGATGAATGTCGCGATGCCAACACAGGAAGGGCGGGAGCTTCATCAGGCAGATATTTCTTTAATGTGTCTGCGGAAATTACACGCTCGTGTTCAATAACAGAAATCTGCTCAGTGATATTTTTTAATTGTCTTACGTTGCCAGGCCATCTATAATTGCTTAACATTGCTTTAGCATCATCTTTTAGAGATATAGTAGGCATCATATACTTTTGAGCACAGTCACTCGCAAATTTTCTGAATAGAAGCAATATGTCATTCTTACGATCTCTCAAAGGTGATATTCTGATAGGTACAGAGTTTAGTCGATAGAATAGATCTTCTCTGAATTTACCTTTTTCTATAGCAGATACCATATTGAGGTTTGTGGCAGCGACAACTCTCACATCACTTTTTTCGACCTTTGAAGATCCTACCTTGATAAATTCACCAGTTTCCAATACTCTGAGCAGTCTTGCTTGTGTTGATATAGGTAATTCACCAACCTCATCTAAGAATAGTGTGCCACCATCAGCAACTTCAAAATACCCTTTGCGTGTTGCAGTAGCCCCAGTGAATGAGCCCTTTTCATGACCAAACAATTCAGAATCAATTGTGCCTTCAGGAATCGAGCCACAGTTGATAGCAAAGTAAGGACCATGCTTCCTATGACTATATTGGTGAATAATCTGCGGGAAATTTTCCTTTCCTACTCCACTTTCTCCTGTGATAAGAACGGACAAGTCAGTTGGAGCTACTTGCAGAGCTATATCAATTGCCCTATCTAGCTCTAAGGAATTACCAATAATTCCAAAACGCTGTTTCACTTGCTGAATATTATGCTTAGTCATAAATATTTTGTCCTTCAAATAATTTAGTCATCCAATATAGCAAAATTATTCCTTTTTTGCCAAAGAGTAAGTCTTTTCCTTTAAAAAGAGACCCAATTCATTACTCTTTTTATATTTATTTATCTCTTCTGGCATTATTGGTTCCCCTATTGTTATTGTCATTGTTTTACCATCTTTGTTTTTAAGCTCATGACAAAGGGCTATTGTCTGGAGAATCCAGTGAATAAAACGAGTAGCATAGAATGGATAACTGTTTCTGAAATCAATATGAACAGGAATCACAGGGACTTTTGATTTTTTTATTAATTTGACAACAGACTCTTGCCAATCTCTGTCAATAATATCAAACTTCCCTTTTCTCAACTTTAGTCTAGAAACTGATCCAGCAGGAAAAAACCCAAGTGGGTATCCACTTTTTATATGTTCGATGCTCTCTTTTATTCCTGATAGAGATATGACCTTCTTTTCGCTATCTTTATAAGGATTGACCTTTATAAAGTTTTCTTCCATAGTGTCAACGAACCCCAAAATAAAATTAACCATTACTTTAAAGTTGTCAACTCTTGAAGCAATGGTTTCAATTAGAGCTATGCCATCGACATGCCCATTTGGATGATTGGATACAGTAATAAATGGCTTGTCCTTAAATTCCTCTAGTATTTCGCCATTTATAACATTTCGCTCTATACCAAGCTTGTTAAGCAAATCAGTTGTAAATTCAACTCCTGTCAGGTGTTTCGAGTTGTCATATACCTCGCATGCTTTGTCAATTCCAGTTAGCATACGACTTATTTTTATATAGCTGTCTCCGTTCTTCTTTGTGAAGACAGGGTGAAGCTCTCTTATATCTTCATCACTGATTAGTTGTTCTTTCATTACGACATTACTTTTCTAAATCTATCAAGCCATTTAATATCATACTTTCAAGGCTTACGATTTGCTGTATTTAATAAAAAACACCGCAAATTACAAACACTGTGTGTCTCAAACTTACGGTAATCTTTTTAATTAAAAAAAATATTATTTTATCAGAAGCTCTGAATAATTCCAATTATTTGTTTCCCCAAATTATCAGCTTCTTCTTGTGATCTTGCTTCAGAATATATTCGTATAATTGGCTCTGTGTTAGATTTGCGAAGATGAACCCATTTGTCTTCAAAATCAATTTTCACTCCATCAATGTCAGTTACCTTCTCATTCTCATACAATACTTTCATTTTGTCAAGTATAGCCTCAGTATTAGTGTCTGCTGTAAGCTCTACCTTTTGTTTGGACATAAAGTAGCTAGGATAACTTGCTCTTATTTCACTTACCTTCTTGCCCGACTTGGCCAACTGCGTAAGAAAAATAGCTATACCTACCAAAGCATCACGGCCATAATGTGATGCTGGATATATAACTCCCCCATTACCTTCACCTCCAATTACTGCATTAACCTCTTTCATCTTTGTAACCACATTTACTTCGCCCACTGCGGCAGCATAATATTTTCCACCATGCTTTTCAGTTACATCTCGAAGTGCTCGTGTTGAACTCAAGTTAGAAACAGTATTCCCTGGTGTGTGTTGCAGGATGTAATCCGAAACGGCAACAAGAGTATATTCTTCTCCAAATGATTCTCCATTTTCTGCATATATCACTAGCCTATCCACATCAGGATCGATAGCAAAGCCCACATCTGCTTTAGAGCTCTTCATCAAAGATGATAACTCTGTCAAGTTCTCGGGTAATGGCTCTGGATTATGTGAAAAATTGCCATGAGGCTGACAATGTAACTTGAATACTTGTTTTACGCCCAATGCATATAATAATTCAGGAACAGCAAGACCTCCAATAGAGTTTACAGCATCCACTGCCACTTTAAAGTTAGCAGCTTTGATAGCCTCTATATCTACTAGATCTAGGTTCATCACCTCTCTGATATGCTCTTCCAGATAATTTTTCTCGGAAACAACTCCTAACTTGTCAACTAAAGAGTAGTTGAGTTCATTACTTTCTGCCAGTCTAAGTATCTCTTCACCTTCTTCTGCATTAAGAAATTCACCCTTGCTATTGAGAAGTTTTAGAGCATTCCATTGTTTGGGATTGTGGCTTGCAGTTATTATTATTCCTCCTGAGGCTGCTTCTTTAGTTACGGCTATTTCTGTTGTAGGTGTTGTGGCCATACCAATATCTGTCACATCACATCCCATTGACATAAGAGTCCCAACGATAATATTGTGAACCATATTGCCCGAAATTCTCGCATCTCTACCAACAACAATCTTCGGTTTGCTAGTATTGGTTGATGCTTTAATGAATTCCGCATAAGCAGAAGTGAATTTTACAATGTCAATAGGCGTAAGATTATTACCTATTTCACCACCAATCGTACCTCTAATTCCCGATATTGATTTAATAAGAGCCATGATAAATTTTGTAAAATGAAATTAGTTATACCAATTATATTTAACCAGATTATAATATGTTGGCTTGAATGACGACATGTCACTTTGCGATCCCCATGTGAATGGTATAATCATTTTGACTTTGCCATTATGCCCTACATATTTCAAAGGAACAAACCATCCTGAAGTTGTGCCGTTGTAGTTATATTTAGTCTCAAGATTTACCACTCCTTTGTATTGAAAAGTTTCAGGCCACGGACTTCTAATAGGATCCATATTTTCATATTGCATAGTATCTTTACTATTCGAAAAGTACCTTAGTCCGCTATATCTTATATTTATTTCGTCTCCTATTTTAAGTTTATAAACACCAGCTGTGTCACCTACTTCTATTATGTTATAATATACTCCAGTTGCAGGATCGCGATAGAATTCCTTATCTTTGAATTTTCCATCAGTAGGAAATTCCTTAAGAATAACAAAGTCATTTTGATTTATAAACTTGTCTATTGCCTTAATTTCAGCTTTCAAATAGTCGGCATATGTTTTTCTATCTTCACATGATGTCGTTGTTACCATAAGTGCTATTAACGCCAGCAGGATATAATTATAACTCTTCATTTTAATTTTATATATTCATTTAATAATAAGCTACAAATGTAATCAATACTCTTTGAAAAAAATGTTATGTGTCAATAAAATTATTCAATTTCAAAACTCAAACTCACTTCCAGGTTATTGTATTACTGATATCTGAAGGAATAAACCCAAAACTAGTAAAACCAATAACGATGTATTAGCTAGCGAACCTACCTGTTTGATTTCTGAAAAACGGGTTATTTCCAAACAAAACTTTTCAATCTAAAAAAGCGCAAAACTTCATTAACAGACTTGAGTATTCCTTTTTTGACAATCCACTTGGTCTTGCTAAACCCTTTTGCTTCTTGATGATAATTAGTAACAGATATTTTCCCATTAGTAATTCTCTTGGGTTTTTCTCTAACCTCTTTTTCGATTATAACCACACTATCATAAAAGTGAATAGCCTTGGCACTTTGTGTAAAGTCATTAACCTTTAATGATGACTGCTCTGAGAAATATGCGTTAATATAGTCTATAAGATTTTTTGAGTACTCTATAAACGTTCCTCGTCTTTTATACCCACCTCCATACATTATCTGATATGATGTGTGTGTATCTTCACATAGATAGATCCCATCTTCTTTTACGTGACTAAACAACTCTTCGAATGAAATAATTTGCTGCTTCATAGTATGTCCACCATCATCAATAATGATATCGATTGGTGGAATGTTCTGTTTGACTTCTCTAAGGAAATCCCTATCTGACTGAGAACCAATAAATATTTCGATATTCTCTTCTTCAAATACTTTGCAATTGGGATTAATATCAATGCCATAAATTTTTGCATTAGGCCCAAAATAGTTTTTCCACATCTGAAGGCTCCCCCCCTGAAATATACCTATTTCAAGCACTACTACTTCCTTATTTCTGTATTTGCTGAAATATTGATCATAAATGTCAAAATAGTGTGACCATTTATCAATTAGTTTATCATTGTTATTATAAAAATAGGTTTCTAAATCATTCATTTATATAATATATTATTGAGATTAGTTTTTGAATTTCAGTGCAATATTAATTTGTTGGTATGCAAAGGTAGCTTTTTGCTAATAAAACAAGACCGTTGAAGGCTAAAAATCATTCTATATTTCTTGATTAATAGTTACTCAGCTTTTTTCTTTAAGTAAAAACAATGCAGAACAGACTAGTCTTTGTTATACTACTTGTGTTTTTACACTTAATTATTAATTAGTCCCTAAGAATTAACCCTACCATCAAATTTAACATCTACCGACACATTCTTATACAATAATACTTCTGCCGGACATTAAAAAATACCATGCTGAATTAATAAAAAAATTATACATCACTTAGGAAGATATTTAGGTGCAACAAATCAGTTTATGTAAGTATAAAAAGATTGTATGGGAATAATAAAGCCTGTACGTGATGACTAAATCTTATACTATATTTCTATTGTATTTACCCTATACGATAGAAATCCACATATATATTCCTATTGTATTTCATCTATACAGTACAAATCTACATGTAGATTTCTATTGTTCGTGACCTATACAATACAAATTCACATGTGGATTTGCACCGTTCGTGGCTAATATAATAGAAGTTCACTATAACATTCAGAGGCATATTCCGTAGATATATAGGACTTTAGGGACAATTATTTTATAAGAGGATGAGAATATCACTTCATCATTGTTTTATGGAACTCATAAAACTGCCATTATCGAAGCTACTCAATATCGGTAATAAAAAAATAAGGGATGACTATCATCATCCCTTATCGTTATATAAAATATGTTTACTTATTATTGATGCTCAGGTCTGAGCAAGT
>CAYFTB010000085.1:0-10402 GCA_964345875.1 uncultured Proteiniphilum sp. | reverse complement strand
AAAGCAATCATGGGAATAGCATCGTATGCAAAACTAGCTAAAATCCTAGGTAAAGGAGAAGTTTCTGAAAAATATATGAATATTGCAAAAGAAATGGCCGTGAAATGGGAAGAGATGGCTCGTGATGATGATCACTATAAATTGACATTTGATAGAGAAGGTACTTGGAGTCAAAAGTATAATCTTGTATGGGATAGATTGTTAGATTTCAATATTTTCGATCCTGAGATTGCGCAAAAAGAAATTGCTTATTATCTAACTAAGCAAAATAAGTATGGGCTCCCATTGGATAATCGTAGAAATTACACTAAGTCTGACTGGGTGATATGGACTGCGACTATGGCGGGTGACATGAAAGATTTCCACTCATTGATAGATCCTATTTATAAATACGCAGGAGAAACTCATTCAAGAGTTCCTATAAGTGATTGGCATGATACTGAAAATGCTGAACGAATGAATTTCAAGGCTCGTTCAGTTGTTGGAGGTTATTTTATGAAAATGTTGGAAGATAAATTAAATAAATAGAATGTGACTAAGCGATATGGAATAAAGAGTAACTTTGGTTTGTCATTTATGATGAATGTAGGTTAGGACCTATTCTGTGTCGCAATGTTTTTTAAAGACTTATATCATGAATAATAAAATAATTAACGGTACCTTTATTAATATGAAGAGAAAGATTTACGTATTATTTAGTTTTTGCTTAGTATTGGCTGCGTGTGGTCAAAAGAGAAATGTAGTAAGTGACAATAAAAGCTCGTTAATGATGTTTAGTGACACTAGTAGATTTGATCGTCCATGGGCAAAAGACCCTACCGTTATTCATTTCCAAAATCGTTATTTAATGTACTATTCAGTACCACCTTACACAGATATATTAGGTGTAAAGCATGGTTTAGGTATTGGTATTGCTGAAAGTATTGACTTGACAAACTGGACTAGAATAGGAGATATTAATATTGATAATAATGCTACATACGAGAAAAATGGTATCGGTGCTCCATGTGCTTTAGTTATTAATAATGAAGTACATCTTTTCTATCAAACATATGGAAATGGAGTTGATGATGCAATATGTCATTCTTATTCTGCTGATGGTATTATATTTACAAGAAACTCAACAAATCCAGTATTTAGCCCTGATGGTGATTGGAATTGTGGTCGTGCAATTGATGCAGAAGTTGTGAAGTTTAAAGATAATTATTATTTATACTATGCAACACGTGATCCCGATTATAAGATTCAAATGCTTGGAGTTGCAACTGCGCCAGCTAATACATCCTTCAATAAGGATGAATGGAAACATCTCTCATTTTATGAACCAATTCTTAAGCCAGAATTATCATGGGAAACTAAATGTATAGAAGCTCCATCTATTCTTGAAAGAGATAATAACTTATATATGTTTTATGCAGGAGGTTATAATAATGATCCTCAGCAAATAGGTGTAGCAATAAGCAATGATGGTGTAAACTGGGAACGATTATCAGTCAAACCAATTTTAGAGAATGGAAAAGAGGGTACATGGAATTCATCAGAATCAGGACACCCTGAGATTTTTGAAGACATTGATAAAAAAGTATATTTATTCTATCAAGGAAACAATAATAATGGTCATACTTGGTTTTTATCCAAAAAAAGTATTAATTGGAGAGATGTAAGTTTACCATTCATTTTTGACTAAATTAATGATGTTGATGTGTTTATATAATGTTTGTATATGATGTTTGTTATTATGAATAATTTGCGTGGTATACTTAAGTATTTAATACTTTCAATATTTATTTTGAGTAATAGTTTGTTGTATGGGTATCAAAGCTATTCTTTCAAACATTATAATATCAATAATGGATTGTCGCAAAATACAGTCCTTTCAATTTTTCAAGATAGTCAAGGTTTCATGTGGTTTGGAACTAAAGATGGCTTGAACCGATTTGATGGGGCCTCTTTCAAAACTTTCAAATTTTCTCCTGATGAGATTTTAAGAGATAATGTTTTTCATCATATACTTGAAGATAAAGATGGGAATATATGGGTTGCTACAGAAGATGGAATTTATATATATAATCCATATTTAGAGGTGTTTGATAGACTGAATGTTATTACTGAAGATAATATATCATTACAAGGTTGGATAAGTGATTTAATTCAAGATAATGATGGTGATATGTGGATTACTGTAGAGGGTAAAGGTGCATTTCATTATGGTATTGTAAATAAAAAACTAACTTATTATCCAATATCCTACAAAGCAGATGATGGGATGAGAAGTATTAGTGCTTGTATTGGTAGCAATAATGATGTTTGGGTCTTTCCCTACGGATCCGCTCCAACAAGAATAGACAAAGAAACAGGACAAATCTCACATCTACATTTATTAGACGATCCAACACTTTTTGATAATTTAGGTGAAATCACAAATGTAATTTCGGATGGGAAAAATCAACTGATATTACCGACTTCTAATAAGGGGCTTATAAGCATAAATACCTCTAATAAAACTCATAAGATTTTATTGTCTTATGATTCATTTGGTGAGCCTGTTTTTGCTAGAACTGTAAGACGAATTGATAGTAATACTATTTGGGTAGGAACTGAGTCAGGTCTTTATATTATAAATACTTTAGAAGGGACTGTTGAGAATCTACGACATTCTCTTTCCGTGCCTACATCCCTGTCTGATAATGCGATTTATTCTATTTTTAAAGATAAGGAAGGGGGAGTTTGGATAGGATCATATTTTGGAGGAGTTGATTATTATTCTGAGCAATTAAACAGATTTGAACTCTTTTATCCAACACTTGGCTTAAATAATATGACAGGTTCTAGAATTAGAGAATTCTGTTCAGCATCAGATGGAAATATATGGATTGGTACAGAAGATAAAGGTTTGCACTTATTTAATCCTGAATCTAAAACGTTTCTTCCTCTTCCTGCTGAGCTATCTTCGCTTTATACGAATATTCATGCTCTTTATAATGATGGAGATTATTTGTGGATTAGCACATTCTCAAAAGGATTGAACAGGTATAATCAAAGGACAAAGGAAATTGTAACATATGTGAATACCAGCGAAGTGAATTCTATAAGTCAAAATAGCCCTTTTTCTATCATAAAGGATAGTAATGGTATGTTATGGATTGGTACATTGTCTGGATTGAATATCTATAATTACGAGGATGATAGTTTCACTAGAATTGATCAGCTAAAAGGCGTTGCAATTCAAGATATTTTTGAGGACAATCTGGGTAGAATCTGGGTAGCTACTTTTTCGAATGGTCTTTATAGGTTTGACAGATTAAAAGGAGAATGGAGTATTTACACAAATAATCAAGATGATGATGGTTCTCTGCCATATAATAAGGTAACGAGTGTATATCAAGATAGCAAAGATAGAATTTGGGTAACTACTCAAGGAGGAGGATTTAGTCAATATATTGAGGGAAATGATACTTTTGTTACGATAAACTCTGTTGTAGGTATGCCCAATGATGTAGTTTATCAAATCGTAGAAGATAATAATTACAATCTTTGGCTTTCAACTAATTATGGGTTAGTATGCTATAATCCTCAACTCAGGACTTTTAGAAACTACACTGTAGAGAACGGTTTAAGAACTAACCAGTTTAATTATAAATCGAGCTACAAACAATATGATGGTACAATATATTTTGGCTCATTAGATGGATTTGTAAGATTTAATCCCTCTAGTTTTACAGAGCCAGGAAATATTTATCCAATTGTTTTAACTTCATTGTCAATTAATAACAATATTGTTGACCCTATTAATAATAGAGCTATTTTGTCAGAAAGTATTATCTATGTAGATAGATTGGTTTTGCCACATAATAATAACTCAATCTCATTAGAGTATGCTGTCTTAAATTATTCAAATCAAATTGTAAATCAAGTAATATATAAGCTTGAAGGATTTGATAATGATTGGATTTATGCAAGAGGTAATAATATTGTATATTCAAATTTAAAGCCTGGTAAGTACACTTTAAGTATTAAGCTGGCATGTGACATGGAAAGTGATAATATCAAAACTTTATTAATTCACATAAAACCACCTTTTTGGTTTACAGGATGGGCTTATCTTCTATACTCTATTATATCAATTATCATAGTATACGCATTGATTAGATCTTTCAGATCTAAGGAGATTAATATTAGGAAGAAAAAAATGCAAAAGTTTGAGCAAGAAAAAGAGAGAGAGTTATATAAATCTAAGATAGACTTCTTTACTAATGTTGCTCATGAAATCAGAACGCCTTTGTCTCTAATTAAAGCTCCTCTTGATTATGTTCTGATGTCTGAAAGATTATCTGATGAGACTAAAGACAATCTGTTTATTATGAGTAAAAATACCGATAGATTACTTAACTTGACAAATCAGCTGCTAGACTTTCAAAAGACTGAAGTTGCGGCATATTCTCTTAATATATTCATTATTAATGTTTCGGAGCTAATCAGAGAGACGTATCTTCGTTTTACGTCCTTTGCAAAACAACGTGAAGTTGAGTTTGAACTAGATCTCCCAGAAGTGGAGCTATATGCACAATTAGATAAGGAAGCTTTTATTAAGATTATTAGTAATTTGATAAGTAATGCAATAAAGTTCTGTGATAATGTTGTATTGATTAAAGCTGATACATTAGAAAAGGATGGAGAGATACTTTTACAAGTTGTTGTAGAAAATGATGGAGATGTAATTCCAATTGAGTATAGAAAACTTGTGTTTGCTCCCTTTTTTCATATAAATAGACAAAAGGATACAAAAGTCTCAGGAACTGGTATTGGACTTGCATTATCTCGTTCGTTCGCAGAATTGCATAAAGGAACATTGATTTATAGAGAGAATGATAAATTGAATAGTTTTATGTTGACTATTCCAGTTGGCGATATAAGTGAGGCAGTTGAATTAAAAAAAGAAGAAAAGTTGACCACTTTAGACAAAAATGAAGATAATAACATTTTAAGTGATAAAACGTATAGTATACTTTTGGTAGATGATGATAAGGAGTTGCTAACGTTTGAAGCTAAAGTCTTGTCTTCGCAATATAATGTTCTTGTGGCTGAAAATGGTAAAGAGGCTCTTGAAGTTCTTGAGGATAACACTGTAAACTTAATTATTAGTGATGTAATGATGCCTGAGATGGATGGATTCGAATTGACACATAATGTGAAATCTAATATTGAGTTTAGTCATATACCGGTAATATTATTAACTGCAAAAACAAATGTGCAGTCAAAAGTTAAAGGATTTGAATCGGGTGCTGACTCATATATAGAGAAACCATTCTCTATTGAGATTTTAATGGCCCAAACCGCGAATTTATTACAAAGTCGAGAAAAACTTCGAGAAACATTTCATAAGCATCCATTTATAGGAGCAAATAGTGTCGCTTTCACCAAGTCTGACGAGGAGTTCATAAAGAAGATGAACTCTATCGTCCAGGAAAATATCGACAATGCTGACTTTGTTGTTGAAGACATAGCAGAGCATTTTAATATGAGTAGAGCAAGCTTCTATCGTAAAATCAAAGGGATTCTTGATCTGACCCCAAGTGAATATATTCGTATCGAAAGATTGAAAAAAGCTGCAATCCTTCTAAAAGAAAAGGAATTTAAGGTTAATGAAGTTTGTTACATGGTTGGATTTAATTCTCCATCTTATTTTGCTAAATGCTTTCATAAACAGTTTGGTGTGTTGCCTAAAGACTTTTGATATACTACCTTTTGAGAGGTTTATCGTATTATTTGAGTAGAAAATTATATTTGGTTACATTTATTTGTAAGATATTTGTACCATCAAGATTAAATAACCGTTTAATATATTTTTAATGAGAACAAAACTAACTTTATTTTTTTCACTGTTTATTACACTCTCTTTAATGGCACAATGGAAGCCAGCAGGAGATAAATTAAAGACAGAATGGGCAAATCAAATTGATGTTAATAATGTATTGCCTGAATATCCTCGTCCAATCATGGAAAGAGATAGTTGGCAAAACTTAAATGGTATGTGGGACTATGCCATTTTACCTGTTGGAAAAGACACTCCTCAATCATTTGATGGTAAGATATTGGTGCCTTTTGCTATAGAATCAAGTCTATCAGGAGTGCAAAAAGAAGTAGGCACTAAAAATGAATTATGGTATCAGCGTGAATTTTCAGTTCCTGCTAATTGGAAAGAGAATCGCATACTTCTTCATTTTGGCGCAGTTGACTGGAAGTCTGATGTATGGGTAAATGACATCAAAGTAGGTCAACACACTGGTGGTTACACTCCCTTTTCATTTGATATTACTTCTGCTTTGAAAAAGGGAAGTAATAAATTAGTTGTTAAGGTATGGGACTCAACAGACGAAGGATATCAGCCACGTGGCAAGCAAGTGAATCGTCCTGAGGGTATTTGGTACACCCCTGTAACAGGAATATGGCAAACAGTTTGGTTAGAGCCAGTGGCAGAAAGCTTTATAGAGAATCTTAGGATAACTCCTGATATTGATAAAAATATTCTAACTGTTGATGCTTCTACAAATAATAAGAACACTTCTGAAATTGTAGAGGTAAAAGTTCTTGATGGTGGAAAAGTTGTTGCAACTGGTAAATCAATAAATAATCAGGCAGTTGAAATCTCAATGCCATTAAATGTTAAACTTTGGTCTCCAAATGATCCATTCTTATATGATTTGGAAGTGACCCTTACTAATGGATCAAAGCAAGTTGATAAAGTGAAAAGTTATGCGGCAATGCGTAAGTACTCCACTAAGAGAGATGCTCATGGTATAGTAAGATTGCAACTAAATAATAAGGACCTTTTCCAGTTTGGTCCACTTGATCAAGGATGGTGGCCTGATGGATTATATACTGCTGCTACCGATGAGGCATTAGAGTATGACGTTATTAAGACTAAAGAATTAGGTTTTAATATGATTCGTAAACACGTTAAGGTTGAGCCAGCACGTTGGTACACTCACTGTGATCGTCATGGAATGATTGTATGGCAAGATATGCCTAATGGTGACCGTGGTCCAGAATGGCAAATGCATAATTATTTTAATGGGGTGGAAAGAATTCGCTCTGCCGAATCAGAAGCTAACTTCCGTAAAGAGTGGAAAGAAATTATTGATTATCTATATTCTTATCCCTCTATCGGTGTTTGGGTTCCGTTTAACGAAGCGTGGGGTCAGTTTAAAACTGAAGAAATTACTGAATGGACAAAAGAATATGATCCTTCTCGTTTGGTTAACCCAGCTAGTGGAGGTAACCATTATTCAGTGGGTGATATGATTGACTTACACAATTATCCAAATCCAAGAATGTACTTATATGATGGTCAGAGGGCTACAGTTCTAGGAGAATATGGTGGTATTGGCTGGGCTAATAAAGATCACCTTTGGGTTCCTGACAGAAATTGGGGATATGTTCAGTTTAATAGCGAAAAAGAGGTTACTGATGAGTACGTAAAATATGCAGAACAGTTGAAGCAATTAATTAAGCAAGGTTTTTCTGCTGCAGTTTATACGCAAACTACTGACGTAGAGGTTGAGGTTAATGGATTAATGACTTATGATCGAAAACTTGTGAAAGTAGATGAACAGAGAGTTAGAAAAGTTAATCAGGAAATATGTAATATGCTTGATTAATGTTTAATACATTAATTTATATATTACTTTGTGACTAAAGGAAATTTAAAGCATCTTCTTTTGTATAATACAGAGAAGATGCTTTTCTTTATTATAATAATTTACCTATGTATTATTAAAGAAAAGACTTATGATTAGAAAAATCATCAAACTATCATTGCTGTTTATTATTCTTATTTCATGTAAAAGCAAAGAGGTTGCACTTAAAAATAGTATTTCTTCTATAGAATATGAAAATCCTGTTATAAATTACAGTTTACCTGATCCAACAATTATAAAAGCTAAGGATGGTTATTTTTATTTATATGCAACCGAAGATATTCGTAATCTGCCAATCCATAAGTCTAAGGACTTAGTGACATGGACTAAAGTAGGCACTGCATTCACAAAAGAAAGTAGGCCAACTTTTGAGCCTAAGGGTGGGTTATGGGCACCAGACATTAATTATATTAATGGCAAATATGTACTATACTACTCAATGTCTGTCTGGGGTGGTGAATGGACATGTGGAGTGGGTGTAGCTACATCTGACAGTCCAGAAGGACCTTTTACTGATCATGGAAAGCTTTTCAGAAGTAATGAAATTGGAGTTAAAAATTCTATAGATCAATTTTATATTGAGGATGGAGGTAAAAAGTATTTGTTTTGGGGTAGCTTTAGGGGAATTTATGCGATTGAGCTTTCTGATGATGGTTTATCATTGAAGCCTGGTGCTGAAAAGATTCAGGTGGCTGGCACAGCTTATGAGGGGGTATATATACACAAGCGCAAAGGATATTACTATATGTTTGCATCAATTGGCTCTTGTTGTAATGGTCTGAAAAGTACATATACAACAGTAGTAGGAAGATCTGACAATTTATTTGGACCCTATAAGGATAAATCTGGTAAATTGATGATGGAGAACCATCATGAAATTATTATTGGGAAAAATGATAAATTTGTTGGCACTGGCCACAACTCAGAGATTGTTCAGGATAAGAACAAGAAAGATTGGATTTTTTATCATGCAGTATCTGTTGACAATCCTTCTGGAAGAGTATTAATGCTCGATGAGGTTAAGTGGATTAATGACTGGCCTTTTGTTGAAACTGCATCTCCTTCTTTAAAATATTCAGTGCCAGAGTTCTAATTTAAAGATGTAATATGGTTAGTATTCTTTTATTTATTAAATTTGTAAAATAATTACAGATAAACATTTTTAAAATAATTAAACATGAGAATTAAAAATTTTTTTTTCATATTGTTTGGCATAGCATTAATTGCATGTACTGGCAATAAAAGTGAAGCAGAAACTGAATCGATAACTCTTTCAGGATTGAATAGAACTGACTTTCAAACAGGGGTAAATGGTGAAGCAACAGACCTATATGTTCTAAAGAACTCTAATGGAATGGAGATTACAATTACAAATTATGGTGGTGTAATTGTTTCAGTAATGGTTCCGGACAAGGATGGAGTAATGCAAGATGTGGTATTGGGTTTTGATAACGTAGAAGATTATGCAACAATTGACAATAATTTTGGGGCAACAATAGGACGTTATGGAAATAGAATTGCTAATGGTAAAATTACTGTTGACGGTGTAGAATACGAACTTCCTCAAAACAACTATGGACACACACTTCATGGCGGGCCCAATGGTTTTGATACTAAGGTCTTTAAAGCTGAACAACCAAATGATCAATCGGTTGTTATGACATATTTGTCTCCTGATGGTGAAGAAGGATTTCCAGGAAATCTGGATGTTAAAGTAACGATGACTCTTACTGATGACAATGCTATTGATATTCAATATGAAGCTACAACTGATAAAGAAACTGTATGTAATCTAACAAATCACTCATATTTTAACTTGAGTGGAAATCCTTCAAATACTATATTAGATAATATTTTGACTATTAATGCAGATAGTTTTACACCTGTAGATGATACTTTCATGACTACTGGAGCTATTGATCCTGTTGAAGGAACACCTATGGACTTTAGAACTCCAACAGCTGTGGGTGAGAGAATTGATAACGATTTTGACCAATTAGAAAACGGCAAGGGGTATGATCATAACTGGGTGTTAAATACTAAAGGAGATGTTTCCCAAGTTGCAGCTACTGTTTATTCTCCTAAGACAGGAATTCAATTAGATGTATATACTTCAGAGCCAGGTTTGCAAATATATGCTGGTAACTTTCTTGATGGCACTGTAACAGGAAAAAAAGGAATTACATATAATCATAGGACTGCTATATGTCTTGAGTCACAAAAATATCCAGACTCACCAAATAAGCCTGAATGGCCACAGCCATATTTAAAGCCAGGGGAAAAATATACAAGTCGTTGTATATATAAATTCTCTGTCAAATAGTCAATTTATACTTATTAATATATTTTGTCATGAATGATTTGATTCAACAGTATTTAAACTTACCAATTATATTGGCTTTAGTGCTATTTGATGTTGTTATGAAATCAATAGCTATGTGGAAATCTGCACGTAATAGTCATTTGGTGTGGTTTATATTTTTGGCAATATTAAATACGGTTGGTATTTTGCCAATTATATATATTATTTTGGACAAAAAGGGATTACTAAACCCTAATAAAGCTAATTTAGATATTGATTAGGCGAGAATTCGATAATACAAATAAGTACTATAGTGAAGGGGCAGAGCAATATTAGAATATTCTCTGCCTCTTTTGTTATATTTTTACTTTTCTTTACTTGATGTCATTAGTAAGTCTTTTTT
>CAYFTB010000084.1:0-10483 GCA_964345875.1 uncultured Proteiniphilum sp. | reverse complement strand
AAAGTTCGACCTTTTTGTGAATAAAAAAAGGATGTGCCACTTTTGACACACCCTCTTTTCATTATATATATTTCATAACCTTGACATAGTATATTAATACTCTTGCCAGCTCTTTATCTTTAATTCATCTTCATCAATAGTGCAAAATGCAGTAATGAAAGCCGAAGCAAGACGAGCATTTGTTATTAATGGCACGTTATGATCTACCGCAGAACGGCGTATCATGTAACCATTTGTTAGTTCACGTTTGGTAATATCTTTTGGAATATTGATTATAAGATCGAATTTCTTTCCTGTAATCATGTCCAGGATATTATTATCACCCTCCTCATCAGGCCAGTTCACATCCGAAGCATCAATGCCATTCTCATTTAAAAACTTTTTAGTGCCATGGCTAGCATACAAGTCATAACCTTTAGTATGTAGTAATTTGCAAGCCTCCAATAAATCTACTTTAGATTTAGCTTCACCTGACGAAATAAGAATACTCTTCTTAGGGTAATGATATCCAACCGAAAGCATTGACTTAAGAATTGCCTCGTTGAAATCATCACCAATACAACCCACCTCACCGGTTGAGGCCATATCAACACCAAGAATTGGATCGAACTTGTGCAGGCGTGAGTAAGAAAATTGTGATGACTTTACGCCGATATGATCTAAATCAAAAGCATTGCCATCAGGCTTTTCGAAAGGAGAATCAAGTATAACACGTGTTGCAGTATCAATAAAGTTACGTTTGCTTACTTTAGAGACAAACGGGAACGAACGCGAAGCACGCAAGTTACACTCAATCACTTTAATCTCATTATTCTTAGCAAGAAACTGAATATTGAAAGGACCTGTTATATTTAATTCCTTGGCAATCTCTCTTGATATACGCTTCACACGACGCATCGTTTCAAAATATATCTTTTGTGCTGGAAACACCAAAGTAGCATCACCCGAATGGACACCGGCAAATTCCACGTGCTCCGAAATTGCATATTCTACAATTTCACCATTCTTTGCTACAGCGTCCATCTCAATTTCCTTAGCATTAAGAAGAAATTCTGATACAACAACTGGATATTCCTTAGAAACTTTTGCAGCCATACCAAGGAAGTGATGCATCTGCTCTTTATTGTAAGAAACATTCATAGCTGCACCTGATAAAACATATGATGGACGAATTAAAACAGGGAAACCAACCTCTTCTACAAAATTATCAACCTCATCATAGCTTGATAACTCTTTCCATCTTGGTTGATCAATTCCTAGTTCATCGAGCATTGCAGAAAACTTATGTCTATTTTCAGCACGATCTATAGACTGAGCCGAAGTACCCAACACATTTACATTCTGACGATCTAGCTTCATTGCCATATTATTTGGAATCTGTCCACCCATTGACACAATCACTCCTTTGGGCGACTCTATATCAGCCACATCAAGTGTACGCTCAAATGTAAGCTCATCAAAATACAGACGATCACAAACATCATAGTCAGTTGATACGGTCTCTGGATTATAGTTTATCATTACAGACTCATAACCCAAATCGCGAACAGTTTGCACAGCATTAACCGAACACCAGTCAAACTCTACTGACGATCCGATACGATAAGCACCCGATCCCATCACAATTACCGACTCTTTGCCTGATTTTGAAGGACTATATGCCGCTCCATCACCATATGTGAAGTATAGATAATTTGTTTCTTCAGGATTTTCAGAGGCAATAGTATTTATGCGTCTAACTTTTGGAACAATCTTCAACTCCTTACGTCTGCTACGAACTCTTAGCAACTCATTCTCCATTGTACTTTCAGGATCCTCAACATATCGTGCAATCTGAAAGTCAGAAAAACCAAGTCTCTTTGCCTCTTTCAATACATCTGCAGGCAAATCATCAATATTATTATATTTACTCAACACCTTAGTGTATTGATAAATATTATCAAGTTTTTCCAAAAACCATTTATCGATCTTGGTAAGCTCTTCAATCTGATCAATTGTATATCCTTTTTCAAAAGCATTAGCTATAGCAAAAATTCTAAGGTCTGTCGGATTAGATAGAGCCTCTTCTATATTATCAAATGTCAAGTCGCGGTTACCTACAAAACCGTGCATAGCCTGACCAATCATTCGAAGTCCTTTTTGAATAATCTCCTCAAAAGACTGACCTATTGACATAATCTCACCTACAGATTTCATGGACGAACCAATCTCGCGACTTACACCTACAAACTTAGTTAAGTCCCATCGTGGTATTTTCACAATCATATAATCCAGTTCAGGAGCTTTGTATGCAGTATGGGGAGTACCCATTTCGCCAATCTGATCAAGAGTATAGCCCAAAGCCAACTTAGTAGCCACAAATGCAAGCGGATATCCCGAAGCCTTAGACGCCAAAGCTGAAGATCGACTCAATCTCGCATTAATCTCGATAATTCGATAATCATTAGTCTCTACGTTAAATCCATATTGAATATTACATTCACCAACTATTCCAATGTGACGAACAACACGTGCTGCCACATCTTCTAGCAATTTCACCTGCTCGTCAGTAAGTGTGATAATAGGAGCAACAACAATACTTTCTCCAGTGTGTATTCCCAACGGATCAAAGTTTTCCATCGGCACCACTGTGAAACAATGGTCGTTTTTATCTCTGATAACCTCAAACTCAATCTCTTTCCATCCCTTCAAACTCTCTTCAACAAGAATTTGCTTTGAAAAAGAGAATGCATTCTCACAAAGACGCTTAAAGTCATCCTTATTATCACAAATGCCCGAACCCATACCTCCCAGAGTATATGCCGAACGCACCATCACCGGAAATCCAATTTCCTCAGCAGCTCTAAAAGCATCCTCCATGCTCTCCACAGCCTGTGATACTGGAGTTTTAGCATCAATTTCGTTTAGTTTTTTCACAAACAGGTCTCTGTCCTCTGTCACCATAATAGCTTCAACAGAAGTGCCAAGCACCTTCACATCATATTTTTTCAAAACGCCACTCTGATATAGTTCAGTGCCACAATTAAGTGCGGTTTGACCACCAAATGCAAGAAGAATACCATCAGGCTTTTCCTGCTTGATAACTTTTTCCACAAAAAAAGGCGTAATCGGAAGAAAATAAACTGTATCCGCTACGCCCTCTGAAGTTTGAATTGTTGCAATGTTCGGGTTAATAAGAATTGTCTCGATACCCTCTTCTCTTAAAGCCTTTAACGCTTGCGACCCCGAATAGTCGAATTCACCAGCCTGCCCTATCTTAAGAGCACCCGACCCCAGTAAAATTACTTTTTTAATTGATTTATCCATTTAGATTGAAATATATAATGTGATCTCTATTTGCACTACCTAAAATCATGCTGCTTCAAAGTCACTCCCAGTACATCCTAGCAATCTGAGCTACACCCCATAACTAAAACATGTATGGACACACTTAAACAACGTGGACAAAATTACAAAAAAAAGCTGTGCGAAAAAGATATTTAGACTGAATTATGAATAATAATTATGAATTGGCAAATTTACAATTAACTATCTATGATTTGCTATTTATGATTATACACAGGACTGTGTATTTCTATTGTATTTGTCTTATACAATAGAATTATACATGTAGATTTGTGCTGTTCGTAGCAAATACAATACAATTATACATGTGGATTTGCATTGTTCGTGCCATATACAATAGAAATCTACATGTAGATTTGCATCGTTCGAGGTATGAACAGTTAAAATATAGTATCCAATTTACTCACCATATAATAGATATATCATTGTGGATGATGAATTTGGTAGCGAATATTACAATGAATAAGACTTTTGTCAATCACAATCATCACAAAACATACAATATATATGAACCGTGAAACAGATTAGCCACTAAATCCAATCCATAAAAACATACATATGAGCATTTTTCAATTTATTAAATGTTCAAAATGAGTCTGATTAATTAGTTTCACTACCTTTGTTCGTTATTATTTTAAACCACTCTAATTATAGATATGATTTATAAAAAGATTTTCACATCAATTGTATTAACATTTGCCTTATTGCAAGTATATTCTCAAGAGATAATAGAATGGTCATTCAAACTTGAAGATAAAGGCAATGGAGAAGTAGAACTAATTGCAGATGCCATTATCGAAAGTGGATGGCATATGTATGATTCAAATATTCCAGATGGAGGCCCATATCCAACATCAATAAGCATTGACAAAATAACAGGTGCTGAGCTAGTGGGTAAATTTGAGGCACAAGGAAAGAAAGCTGTAGTAAAGTATGATGAGATATTTCAAATGGAGATTGGCACATTTGATAACTCTGCAAAATTTGCGCAACGAATTAAAATTACAGATAAAGACAACTTTAGCATAGCTGGTGACGTAAGGGCACAAGCTTGTGATGACCAAAGCTGTACACCACCTCTACCCTCAGATTTCGAATTCAAATCATCAGATTTACCTAAGACTCTACTAGTGGAGAGTGATTCAAAATCAGTTGAGGCAGCAAAACTAACACCCGCTAAGAATATTAATGAGGAGCCTGTCCCATCGGAAGAGACTACAAAAGAAGAGGTAAAAGCAGACACAGTAGAAATGGTGCGAATTAATGTCGCGTCAAATACATCAAATACATCAAACATAAGTAGTAATCCTTTATGGACCCCAGTGATAGATCAGCTACAAGAGTATGGCATGAAAGGCAGTGTAGCAGGCAAATCTCTTTTGTGGATTCTTATTGCAGGATTTATCGGAGGACTAATTGCTCTTGTAACACCTTGTGTGTGGCCACTTATTCCTATGACTGTTAGCTTCTTCTTGAAAAGAAATAAATCGAACAGAGGTAAAGCTATTTCGGAAGCAATGCTATATGGCGTTTCTATCATTGTAATATATGTTTTGCTAGGATTAAGCATTACTGCCATTTTTGGAGCAAGTGCTCTTAACGATTTATCAACAAGTGCTGTATTCAATATAATATTCTTTGCACTACTTGTTTTCTTTGCTATTTCATTTTTCGGAGCATTCGACTTGGTATTGCCATCTTCATGGACAAATAAAATGGATGCTAAAGCCGATACTACCACAGGGTTATTAAGTATTTTCTTTATGGCTTTCACGCTAGCCCTTGTGTCTTTCTCATGCACTGGTCCTATAATTGGGACATTACTTGTGGAAACAGCAACCTCAGGTAGCATAATTGCACCTGCTATTGGTATGTTTGGCTTTGCATTGGCACTGGCCATTCCATTTAGCTTCTTTGCAATATTCCCTTCATGGCTCGAAAGCATGCCTAAATCAGGAGGATGGCTAAACTCTGTGAAAGTAGTACTTGGATTCTTAGAGCTGGCACTTGCATTAAAATTCTTATCAGTAGCCGACTTAGCTTACGGATGGAGAATTCTTGACAGAGAAACATTTTTAGTGCTGTGGATAGTAATATTTGCATTGCTTGGATTATACTTACTAGGCAAATTAAAATTACCAAACGACAGTGAAGTTAAACACGTTTCTGTGCCACGCCTATTTATGTCTATCATATCATTTGCATTTGCACTATATATGGTGCCAGGATTGTGGGGTGCACCACTTAAAGCAGTTAGTGCATTTGCACCACCTATTTACACCCAAGACTTTAATCTTTATGATGGATCTGTAGAGGCAAAATCGTTGGATTATGAATCGGGCATGGCATACGCCAAACAAGTAAACAAACCAGTGCTGATTGACTTCTCAGGATACGGATGTGTAAACTGTAGAAAAATGGAAGCTTCAGTGTGGACTGACGCAAGAGTGAAAAGTATGCTAGAGAACGATTTTGTTTTAATAACATTGATGGTTGACGACAAAGCACGATTACCTGAAATCATCGAAGTGGAGGAAAATGGCAAGACAACTAAATTGAAAACTATTGGCGATAAATGGAGCTACTTACAGCGCCACAAATTTGGTGCTAACGCACAGCCATATTACATTGCTCTAGATACTGATGGCAACGTTATCAGCCCTTCGTATGCTTATGACGAAGATGTAAGCAAATATATTCAATTCCTGAATACTGGTCTTTCTAACTTTAGTAAATAATTAATTTTATAAGATATATATAGAGACACAAAGCTATGGCTTGTGTCTCTATTTTTTTAAACACACATAATCATCTAAATATGAATAGCAGACAACAAAAACTTGAAGCCTTTGGTAGGCTGCTGGATGTGATGGAAGAGCTTCGCAAAAAGTGTCCATGGGATAGAGAGCAAACCAACGAGAGCTTGAGAGCAAACACTATTGAAGAGACTTACGAACTTGCCGAGGCAATTATGAAAGGTGACAATGAGGATATTAAAAAAGAATTAGGCGACTTACTTCTTCATGTAGTTTTCTACTCTAAGATTGGCGAAGAAAAGCAGGCATTTGATATTGCAGATGTGAGCAATGCCATTTGCGACAAACTTATATTCAGACATCCACATGTGTTTGGCAACAAAATCACTAACACTGCTGGAGAGGTTGAGAAGTCGTGGGAAGAGATTAAGCTAAAAGAAAAAGGAGGTAATAAAACAGTTCTAGAGGGAGTGCCAGCATCACTGCCATCAATGGTGAAAGCCTACCGAATTCAAGATAAGGCTCGTAATTCGGGATTCGACTGGAACGAACGTCAAGATGTGTGGCAAAAGGTAAAAGAGGAGTTAGGCGAGCTAGAAATAGAAATTGCCAGCATGAATGAATACAATATGGAGGCAGAATTTGGAGATATGCTATTTAGTATTATCAATGCTGCACGACTATATGGAGTGAACCCTGACAATGCATTGGAGAGAACAAACCTTAAGTTTATATATCGTTTCAACTATATGGAGCAGAAGATAAAAGAGAGAGGACAAACTCTTAAAGATTTATCTTTGAGTGAGATGGAAGAGATATGGCAAGAGGCCAAGAAAAAAGGAGAATAAATAAAAATATATTTATACTAAAACTTTAAACCACATAGGCTTGTTGATAATGGGTAATTAGAAAAATGTATGAAATAATAATCATATTATCCTAATAAATAGGCGAGCTTAATTATTATATATCATACAAATAATTATTGAAAGTTAGTTGCAAATAATATCCCTGACTATAAATACTTGAATCAAATGAGACAGTATAAGAGAATAACTTACATCATTATTGCAGCACTGGCAACTATCTTGATTGGAGGTTCAATATATCTTAACTCGTTGCTTCCCATCATTACAGGATATGCTGCGAAGAATCTGGCTTCAGCTGTTTTTGTTTCAAATCGCTCTCAAGAGGATGTTGAAGCACTAGATCTCAACTTTTCATTTATTAAATACACCAACAACAAAGTTGACTGGGAAAAGAAGATTGTTACCAGCACATTCTTGTGGAGTAAATCTATTGCTGCATATCGCGAGGGATATGGATGCACTTTGATTGAGAACTTAGATAAATTGCAAACAAATCTGCCAAAGCTATACACACCTTATGATCCTGACACACTTACTTGGCCAATGGGTAACATTCTGCCAGACTCAGCTATCAAAAATAGCGGAGCTGATATTAATAAGCTTGCATTGATAAAGGAGAAACTTATTGATAAAGGAGAATACGGCGGTCACGCTTTCGCATTTGTGGTTCTACACAAGGGTGTCCCTGTTATGGAAGGTTACAACAAAGGGATAAATGAAGACACTAGATTGTTGTCATGGTCTATGGCAAAGAGCTTTACCAATGCATTAACCGGTATAATGACTAAGCAAAACATATTAGATATCTATGCACCGACACATCTGGATGAATGGAAAGATGACAACCGAAGTAAAATAACAGTTAATGACCTACTGAGAATGCAGAGTGGACTAAAATGGAATGAAAGCTATGGAAACAGATCTGACGTGACAGTTATGCTACACTGCGAGGATAACTTTGCAAAATATGCTGCAGAGAACACACTAGAATACACTCCTGGGGAAAAGTGGTATTATTCTTCAGGCTCTATTAATATTGTGAACTTAATAATGCGACGCAAATTTAACAATGATGATGAATATTACAGATTTGCAAACGAGCAGCTTTTTGCAAAAACTGGAATGCCAAATGCGGTTTTCGAACTTGATGCATCAGGCACTCAAGTGGGATCGTCCTACATATATGCCACAGCAAGAGATTATGCCCGATTCGCATTGTTATATCTGAATGATGGGAATTTTGACGGTAACCAAATTCTTCCAAATGGCTGGGTCGATTACTCAACTAGTATAACTACTGATAGTAAGGGAGAATATGGAGCTTCGTTTTGGCTAAATGAATCAAAAACATTACCTTCGGCTCCTAAAGAGATGTATTCGTGCAACGGACATGACGGCCAGAGAATATTTATTCTTCCCAAAGAAGATACGGTCATAGTAGTTTTAGGATATTCACCAAAAGGAAGCAATAATATGGATTTTGACTTATTATTGTCAGATGTTTTATCAGCAATCAGATAGTAAATTAAATAAAATATGAGAAACTTACTTTGCCCTCAATGTAAAATCAGACGCTACTATATCCTCAACAAAATGGGCGAGCGTCTAGTTGTGACAGTTACTGAAGATAAAGAAATCCACCCAGTTCATGAAAATGAATCACTGGATGGATTTGATACATCTATTTTATACTGTCTGGGTTGTTCGTGGAAAGGATCGGTGAATAACTTGACTATTAGATAAAGTATTCTTTAACTATACTCCTATTTGCCCAATCTCCATCGCGATAGAATATTTTTCCGTTCGGGGAATATGCCATTCTGTTTTGTGCGAACATCTTCCACCACGTAAAATATGTTCGGGTCGAATTCGGTAAGTATAGCTGCTAGCTTTTTCATCTCTTTACGATCAATAACAGTCTCAACGATATCAATCTTATTTGTTGCTCCTGTTCCGTGCGTCATTGTTGCACCATAGTTCTGCATATTAAGCCTCTTAATCAAATCATTACCATTATTTTGAGTATACATTCTACATAACACTATTCCAAATGCTATACGCTTCTCGAGCAAAATACCCATGTAGTTTCCAGCAGCATAACCACCAGCATATGACAAGTAAGCCACAAGATCATTGGCACGAGCAAGTATTTGAGAAATAATTACCACCCATATAAATACTTCAAAGAATCCAATCAATGGAGCCTTATACTTCTCGCCTTTCGAAACGAATATTATACGAAGAGTACCTAGCGAGACATCACAGATTCGCCCAAAAAATATCAATACGGGCAATAGCCACGGATAGACATCAAGAAAATCAAACATAAGTAACTAGTTAAAATTATTATTAGAAATCAGAAGAGAAAGATGATCAATAAAACTTTTAATATCTTCTTCCGTTGTATCCCATGAACAGACTAGGCGACGCTCTTGTTTTGAAGCGTCCCAATCATAAAAATAATATTGTTGTCGCAGTAATTCAGTCAAATTGTCAGAGAGTTCAAAGAATACTGCATTAGATTGTACTTTTTGAGTAAGAGTAACGCCTAGCTTCGTCATCTCTGATGCAAGCAGTTGTGCTGATTGATTAGACCAACGAGCATTGTCAAGCCAAATATCTTGCTCGATATAAGCAATGAACTGTGCAGAAATAAATCTCATCTTAGAGAATAGCTGAGTTGTTTGCTTTCGAATGTACTTCATGTTTATCGAAAGTTCTTCCCTCAACGATACCACAGCTTCACCAATCATCAATCCATTTTTTGTTCCACCAAGTGTAAAAATATCTACACCGCAATCTGTCATTATCTCTTTTAATGACACATTCAGATAGCTACAAGCATTTGCAAGCCGTGTACCATCTACAAACAGATACATATTATGAGCGTGGGCTAAGTCAGCCAAAGCTCGAACTTCATCGGGTGTGTAGGCGGTGCCCATTTCGGTGGTTTGCGAAATGGCGATAACTTTTGGTTGTGAATGATGCTCGAATCCAAACCCTTGTAGATGTGGTTTTACTAGCTCGGGAGTTAATTTTCCATCAAGTGTGTCAATCTCTTTTAGAGAACAACCCGTAATTTTTGTTGGTGCTCCACACTCGTCAATAGCAATATGGGCAGTAGATGCACAGATTATACTATTGAAGGATTGTGTCAATGCTTGCAATGCTATTACATTGGCACCTGTGCCATTAAACACAAAGTGCGTTGTGGCATGGCTAACTCCAGTTAGGTTACTTATAATATTTGTAGCCCTCTCGGTCCATCTGTCATCGCCATATGCCAGTGCATGATCGTTGTTTACATCTATCAGAGCTTGCATTATCTGTGGATGCACCCCCGAATTATTATCACTTGCAAAGCTTCTCATAACATCTTTATATTAGTTGCACAAAGGTAGTAAAACATTCTAAGTCTTTTATGAAAAAGAGGACAAGCGGCAAGATATATTTTTGCCACCTAATACTCACAATATAGTAATGAAGCACAACTAAAACAAAAAAGCTCAGGAA
>CAYFTB010000083.1:0-10504 GCA_964345875.1 uncultured Proteiniphilum sp. | reverse complement strand
TTTTTTAGTTATACAACATGTGGATATCGAGATTCTTACCTTACACTATGCGGCTATCTAATAATGGTTTGAGCCCTATTAGGTCCAACCGAAATAATTGAGATAGGAACCCCAAGTTTTTCTTCAAGAAACGAAACATAATTATTAAATGCCTCAGGGAACTCATCTTCCGATTGCATTTTTGTCATATCTGTTTTCCATCCTGGCACATCTTCATAAATAGGCTCTATGCCTTCGATTAATTCAAACGGTAGCTGATAAACTACTTCTCCATCAATTTTGTAAGCTACAGCAGCTTTGATAATATCAAATCCGTCTAGTACATCACTTTTCATCATCACCAATTTGGTAACTCCATTTATCATAATGGTATGACGCAAGGCAACTAGATCAATCCAACCACAACGACGGGGACGACCAGTAACTGAACCAAACTCATGACCAATCTTCTGCATTTTCGTTGCATTTTCATCAAAAAGCTCTGTTGGGAAAGGACCACTACCAACCCTTGTACAATAAGCCTTGAAAATTCCAAAAACTTCTCCAATTTTATTTGGAGATACGCCAAGACCAGTGCAGGCACCAGCACAAATAGTGTTGGAAGATGTAACAAATGGATATGTTCCAAAATCTATATCTAGCAACGAACCTTGTGCCCCTTCTGCTAGAATTCCTTTATTCCCACCAATCGCATTATTAATAAAGTTCTCTGAATCAATAAATTTGAATTCCTTAAGTTTCTTAATACCATCGAACCATTCTTTTTCTGCAGTCTCAAGATCGTACTCAAAATCATATTGATCTAGCATTTCAATATGGCGTGATGTTGCTTTTTGATATTTATTTTCGAAGTCGTGCAATAGATCTCCAACTCTCAACCCTTTACGGCTAATTTTATCGGTATATGTTGGTCCAATACCCTTGCCAGTAGTACCAATCTTAGAATTACCCATTGATTGCTCCATTGCAGCATCTAGGAATCTATGAGTTGGGAGAATCAGGTGTGCTTTCTTTGAAATAAGAAGTCTTTCGGTAAGGGGATGACCAGACTCTTCAAGAGCTTCAACCTCATCTTTAAACAATGCAGGATCAAGTACTACCCCATTTCCAATAATATTTATTTTATCAGATTGAAAAATTCCTGAAGGTATTGACCTAAGCACATACTTTTGATTTTCAAATTCGAGAGTATGTCCCGCATTTGGTCCTCCCTGAAAACGTGCTACGATGTCGTAATTGGGTGTCAACACATCAACTATTTTTCCTTTACCCTCATCACCCCATTGAAGGCCTAAAATAACATCTACTTTCATGTCTTTAATTATTAATATCAAAACTTCTTTTCAAAGTGCTTTAGATAGTCTATTTATTAGAACTATATTTTATTTTTGTTAATTATTCAATTCGTACAGTGTCACGTCTTCTTTACAGTATTTCCATCTTCGTTTACATTAGCTTTACTCATAGCCATTTTTTTTGCAAAAGCACATTTACTGCATATCCCATAAATATACATGCTATAATAACTAATCGTAAATCTTTTTATTCCTTTGCGCATAGAAGGCGAAAGCAGGTCAGAACTATCTATTTCCCTTATTTCGCCGCATGTTGTACATATTAGATGATTTTTGTTTTCATATCCATATGCACGTTCATATCTGACCATATTTTGTCCAAACTGATGTCTTATCAACAACCCACAATCCAACAATAATTCTATTGTATTATACAAAGTAGCTCTACTCACAGGAATAGCGGTTTTGTTCATCGATTGACGCAGCATTTCTACATCAAAATAATCATTATAATTATATATCTGATCAAGTATAGCAAGTCGTTCCTTTGTCTTTCGTAAATTACGAAAATCAAGGTATTCTGAAAATTCTTTTTTGACTCGAACCTTAACTTTTTGATTGCTATCCATTGGAACAAAAATAGTATATTTTAACGACTTGACCTAAACTATTATTATAGATTATTTGATAATGTCAGAATGAAAGAAAAAGGCTGGAATACAAACATGGCTTTCATTATTGTATGAATCAGAAGTTGTTACATAGTAATAATATGCCTTGTCTTTATTTTCAGGAATAAACTCATATATTGTATCTCTGAGCCCCGTAGTCAGTAGTAAATCTCCATCATCAGTGCTAAAATTACTAGAATCGCTTCTATATACATTAAAGGTTACTCTATCAAGGTTGTCAGGTTTATTCCAACTCAACTGAAATTGTCCTAAGTCAGTAATCTCAGCTCTAAGATCTTCAGGTTCGGCTGGCACCGAATCACTCAGCCAACTCATTGCAGGCAATTTAGCTGGTTTATCATAATAATAACTTAACGAGTCTAAGAGACCTTTTGTATTAGATAGTACATTTTCAGTTCTGAAGTATGATTGTCCATGCACTGCTTTGTTACGAGTATAATTAATTTGCTTCATTAAATCATCTCTACTCCAATTTAATTCAAGCATTTGGTAGGGAGCCAGTCCAGGTACGAATATCCTGTCATTCGTATTTTCGATCCAATCATCAACAAACGGGAAAAAAAGATTTTCTTTATAATACATCATTGGATATATCGCATCATGCTTTCCCATCTTCATCCATTTTCCAGCATCCTGATAAACAGTCTCCAATGCTGTCCATCCGTGCCCGTTATTCCCAATTGCTCTATATCTTCCCAGTGGGGAACTACTAACCTGTACCCATGACTTAGTTTCTTTAACCCAATCATATACTTTTGAAACAAGACGAGTGATATTATCCCTTCTCCATTCGTCTTTATTCTGACCTTTACCATACTTCTTATATGTATCAGCATCAGGGAACAAACCTTTATTGTCTGGATATCTTATATAATCGAAATGGATTCCATCCACATCATAGTTTGTGACAATCTCCTTCACAATAGATAATATATAGTCATCTGCAGCAGGCATTCCCGGATCTAAAAACCACTCATTCTGAAATTTTTTGACGATAGAAGGATTTTTTTTAGTTATTGAATTATTTCCCAAACTTCTCACATGCTTATCACCACCAAGTGGATATGTCACCATCCAAGCATGACATGATATTCCCCTTTTATGAGACTCTTCAATAACGAATTCCAAAGGATCAAACATATGCTTTCCACCTCTATCAGAAGAAACTAAAGAAGACATAGGCTCAATATCAGAATTATACATTACCTCGCCTCTCCCTCTTACCTGAAAAAGAATAGTATTAAAGTTGTGTTTTTTCAAATTATCTAAAATGTCGATCAACTCTTTTTTCTGAAGTACCTCGCTAGTTCTATTTCTAGGCCAATCTAAACCATAATTTGTAGTAAGCCAAACAGCCCTAACTTCGACAGGTGGAGCTTTTGCTAAAACGGGTTTAGCCCACATCATTAAGAGAACTAAAGCAAAAAGATAAGTTTTATTCATTTACTGTAAACAATATGCACTTTTGGAGTGCAAATTTAAAACAAAATCATCGTTAGACTACATTTTTTCTTAAAGTTAACATTAATATAATCTTAGCATGAAAATGGGAAGCTACAAATAAAAATATAAAAGATGAAGAGACAGCAACTTATCTGAATATATTATTTTTTGGAAAGTTTATACATATAAAATTGTATGCGTAAATTATTAGTTCTATTTTTGCGATAGTAAACTAAAATAATCAAAAGTATAATCAAAAGAAAACAGAATCTATGGACAGTCTATTACTCTTTAATTTAAACGGTTGGGAAATTCCTATCATTGTAATAGTTATACTAATCCTATTTGGTGGAAAGAAAATCCCTGAATTTATGAAAGGACTAGGAAAAGGAATTAACAGCTTCAAAAAGGGGCTGCATGATATTGAAGATGAAATCAAAGCAGATCCTAACGATAACAAATCATCAAATTCTAACGAATAAACCATTAACTCTGTAAAGAGTATTTGGTCTAAAAACTTATTACTTCGAAAACGCTCAATGTTTTATCATGGAGCGTTTTCGAAGTAGTTATCTACAATCATAGCACATGAAGGAAAGAGAGATGTCTTTTTGGGACCATTTGGAGGAGTTCCGATGGACACTGATACGTATTATTATTGCAATAATAGTTCTATCAGTGGCTGGATTTATCGTAATACCTTATATATTCGATTCAATAATTCTTGCTCCGCGAAATTCTGATTTTATTACGTACCGTTTATTTGAGAAAGCTGGCGAATATCTTCCTTTTCTTCCCGACTTTTCAGCTAATGCATTCGATATTGAACTGCTCAATATTAATATGACAACGCAGTTCATGACATATATTTCCACATCATTTTCATTCGCACTATTGCTATGTATACCTTATATATTATATGAGGTATGGAAATTTATTGGACCTGCATTATATGATAACGAATCTAAAGGCGTTAAAAGAGCTTTTGGATTTGGAGGAATCATGTTTGTAATAGGGTGTATGGTAGGATACTTTATTGTTTTCCCTCTTATTTTCAGATTTTTAGTCACATTTGAATTAAGCGATTCGATAAAAAACACCATATCACTAGACTCTTACATGAGTAACTTTTATACTCTAATTCTGATTATGGGAATTGTATTTGAGTTGCCGCTGGTGTTTTGGCTTTTATCTAATCTAGGGCTAATATATAAGTCTTTCTTTAAAAAGTTCCGCCAACATGCAATAGTTGCATCATTAGTATTGGCCGCTCTTATTACACCATCAGGTGATCCATTTTCATTATTTGTAGTAACAATCCCTATCTATATGCTTTGGGAGCTAAGTGCAATTGTTGTGAAAAAAGATCCTCCTGAGGAGGAATATTTACCAATGGAAATAGAATAAGATAAGTAAAAGAACCGCTAAGAAGTAATACTCTTAGCGGTTTTTTATTGTTTTGCCAAATGGTGAAAAAGCTAGTTTCATAAGTTTGAAATGCTGATTACCAAAGGGTATTCCTATAATTGTAATATAAAAAAGAAGGCCAAACAACAAATGAGTAAGAGCAATTGGTAGTCCGCCCACAAAAAACCATATAACATTCATAATAAAAGAGAGACATCCAGAAGTAGAATTACTTTTAACGACACGTTTATTAAACGGAAACAGTGCTACTTCTGCCAATTTAAGAGATTGCAATCCAAATGGTATTCCCACTATTGTAATCATCATCGCCACACTAGAAAAAATGTATTCGATGGCAACAAATATACCACCAAATACAATCCATATTATACTTCCAAGAGTTCTCATCTGATAGCAATTACTTCAATTTCAACCATACAGTTCAATGGCAATCCCTTAGCAGCAATAGCCGAGCGAGCAGGAAATGCACCATCAAATTGCTGAGCATAAACTTCGTTCATATCCGAAAAGTAAGACATGTCTCCTAAGAAAACTGTAGTCTTAACAATATTATTTGTAGTCAATCCTGCTTCAGCAAGTATTGCCTTTATGTTTTTGAAACATTGAGTGGCTTGCTCTTTCACTCCACCAGGTACTAACTGACCCGTAGAAGGATCCATTGGAGTCTGTCCTGATATAAATACCATACCATTTACCTCCACTGCCTGGCTATAAGGGCCGATAGCAGCGGGTGCATTTGATGTAGAAAATACTTTTTTCATTTTATACTGTTTTTTGAATAATAAATATATTAATAATTCGTCTTATATTCCCCTCTGTCTTACCACTTCGTATATAATCACACCAGCAGCTACAGATACATTTAGAGATTGTATCTTCCCAAACTGTGGTATTTTTACCAGCTCATCACAAATACGAATTATATCGTTTGACACTCCAACATCTTCTGAGCCCATCACAATTGCCACTGGATCTGCATAATTGGTTTCGGTGTGAAGTTTTGCAGCTTTTTCAGTTGCACTCACCACTTTTATACCACTATTCTTTAAAAATGTGACAGCATCTTTGAGACTATTCTCACGACACACAGGTATAGTATGTAATGCGCCTGCCGAAGTTTTAACAGCATCAGCATTAACAGAAACGCTGCCACGAGATGGAATTACAATAGCATCAATACCTGCCACTTCGCATGTACGAGCAATAGCTCCAAAATTTCTCACATCCGTAAGACCATCTAGAACAAGAATAAAAGGATTCTTACCCTGTTCATACAAAAAAGGAATAATTTGTTCTAGTTTATGATATGTTACAGCAGCAGTAAAAGCAAGAACTCCTTGATGATTTTTTCTTGTTATACGGTCAATTCGTTCTACCGGCACTTTTTGCATAGGAATATCGTAACGATGTAATACATCCTGTAGCTCTTTAAACAACTCACCTGAAAGTTCGCGTTTAACAAGTACCTTATCGATATCCTTACCGGCTTCTACCGCTTCAATAACGGCACGTATGCCGAAAATCATATCTTTTTCTTTCATTATTATTTAATTGTTTCTTTATTTTTATATTAAAGCAAATTATTTTGAGGATGATCGCAACATGACTTTTGCGTTATCCATAGCTTGAGAGGTAGTTTCAGAACCACTTAACATACGTGCTATTTCAATCACTCTATCTTCATCAGTTAGTTTTCTCATATATGTAGAAGTTGTATCCTCCGTGTCCTCCTTATATACAATGTAGTGCCCTGATCCTTTAGCTGCAATTTGAGGCAAATGTGAAATAGTAATTACCTGCATCTCTTTTCCCATCTGACGCATAATCTCGCCCATCTTATCTGCAATTTCACCCGAGGTTCCTGTATCTATTTCATCAAAAATAATTGTTGGAAGCGCCGCTGCACCTGCCATCATTGATTTAAGACACAACATAAGTCTAGAAATTTCTCCTCCGGATGCAATTTGAGAAACTGGTCGCATCTCTATATTCTTGTTAGCAGAAAAGAGAAAACTAACATTATCTTGTCCAGTAACATCAGGGACATCCTTTTTATTTATATCACATTTAAACTGGGCATTTGCTATACCCATGTATTTCAACTTGTCTTTTAATTCTTTCTCTATCTCAACAGTTATAGATTTTCTCCTATCACTCAGATCTTTTGCTTTTAGCATCAAAACATCATGTGATACTTTAAGTTCTTTTTCTAAACTAACTATCCTATCATCAAGCGAAGAGATATTTTGCAACTCTTCATCTAGTTTTGTTTCTATTTCTAATAATTGAAATACAGTTGAAACAGAATGTTTTTTCTGCAATTCATAAATGAGGCTCAGTCTATCTTCAACTAGCTGTTGTCTATCTGGATTGAAATCTATTGATTCAAACATTCGGTCTGATTCATATGAAACATCCTTTAAATCAATATATGCAGCTTCTATCCTTTCTGATAATTCGATTGCATTTGGAAATACTTTCCCAATATTTTTAAACGATTCTAATATCTCACCCAATGAGCGTACAACTGAGACACCATCTCCAGTCAAAATATTGGCAGCTGAGAAAAGTGCAGATTTTATTTCTTCAGAATGAGTAATAGTCTCTAGCTCCTCCTCCAAACTTAACTGTTCGTCTGGCTGAAGTTTGGCCGCTTGAAGTGAATCAAGCTGAAATTGCAGAAAATCCTCTTCTTCCTTATTTTTCTTATGCTCTTCTCTAGCTTCCGTCAATTTTTTCTTAATAGAATTATATTCTTTGTAAGCTACAGAAAATTCTTTCTTTTCAGTTTTTGATTTTGACAATATATCAATAACATTTAGCTGATAGAAGTTATCATTAAGCGAAAGATTCTGATGTTGGGAGTGAATATCAATTAATTTTTCTCCTAAACCTTTAAGATCAGAAAGATAAACTGGAGAATCATTCACAAATGCGCGTGACTTGCCATTCGTCCAAATCTCACGTCTGATTATACATTCTTCTGGACTAAACTCCCAGTCAAGATTGTCGAAGTAATCCTTCAAGTTGTATCGTGAAACATCAAAAATGCCCTCTATTGTGCATTTTTGTTCATTTTGCTTTATATATTTATTTTCAGCCCTCTGACCTAATATTAAAGAGAGTGCTCCTAAAATTATTGATTTTCCAGCACCTGTTTCTCCTGTAATCACAGAAAACCCTTTATCAAAATCAATCTCTAATGAGTCTATTAATGCATAATTCTGAATTGAAAGAGATTTAAGCATAAGAATATAGTAAAACTGTATTTTAAAATTTGAATATTTGTATTATTTCCTCAACCTGTCAATCTGATTATTCTTTGTAGGAAATATTTGTTGAAGACTTTCAGCAGCTAATTTCTTCTCACTGACATCCCCATTTGATAACACATCTATTAATTCATCCAACTTTGCATCTCCAAATAAGCTGACAATAATTGAGTTAGGCTGACTTAACTTTAGCTTCTCAATAACATAGAGCGAAGTTACAATATTTTTACGACCTGTATCTATGTTTGTAGCCATTTCATCTAAACCTTTTCTATGATATTCATACCACATTGCTCTATAATCGTGATATATAGGGTTGTTTAGTGCATCTGCGAAAGATGCTCTGCTTCTTAAATCAGCAAACGTACCCCAATCATTCTGATTAATCGCTTGCAATGAAGATGCTATGGAATACATTATTTGATAATATGGGCTACCACCATTAAGAGACATTGAGTCAAAATCAAGTCCTAATATTAAATATACATAGTATGCTATGGATGATGTAAGGCTATTATCTAGATTGTTTATGTCAAAATCTAAAGGTTGATGCTCTACGTAATCAAAAGATAATTTATTATCTCTATAGTTTAGCATTGGTGTAGAATAAGCAGAACTAAAGACTGGTCGTTTGGATTGAACATGCAACTCTCCTTTAAAAGAAGTGGGGCTTACAGCTTCATTAACTACGATAAAAAAATCACACTCAATCTTCTCCCTGGATGTAAACTTGTTGTTGGTCCAGCTTCTATCATTAATAAAAGAATTTAGGTCTCGTTCTAATGTTGATAAAGCCTGCTTGCTACCTTCAATCTTATCCGCATTAATTCTAACTCTAGCATTTAGTTCTTGCGCTACAATATTTTGAGACAAAATAAAGAGTAGCAAGAAATTTATCACGATCTTTATCATGCTGAAAAATCAAATTATTTCAAAGTTTTATAGAAGTTCAGTTCACCCTCTAACGATTCAATTCTCATTTGCAAAGTCTTTACCCTATCTAGCATATAATGGAGGGCTTCAATACCCTCAGGATTTATATCCATATCATTATGCCATCTTACAAATTGCTCGAAACGCTCAAGTTCATCATACTCAACAAATCTTTCATCATCATCCACAAAAACTCTAATTAATCCGAGATCGCAAAGCGAATCTACAAATGACTCCTTAACTTTATAAATCCGAATACATTCTCTGTATAATATTCTATTCTCAGCCATTATTTTCTCAATTTTGATAATTCTCCGAACAATTCTCTCTCTTTAGAAGAAAGGGATTTTGGTATTTCAACTTTTAAAGTTACAATAAGATCTCCATATTGACCTTCTTTTTTATAAACTGGGAATCCCTTGCCTCTCAATCTAACATTTGTCTCTGGCTGCGTTCCGGGTGCAATCTTTATCTTGACTTGGCCATCAAGAGTATTTACAGTCACATCTCCACCAAGTATTGAAGTGTATAAGTCAATTTTAGCGGTAGTATAAATATCATTTTTCAATCGTTTGAAATTAGTATCATCCGAAACAATAAATGTTATATACAAATCACCATTGGGACCACCATTCACACCAGGTTGTCCATATCCTGAAAGTTTAATTTTCTGTCCATCGGCTACTCCCGATGGGATAGTAATTCTAATATTTTTGCCCTCAACAGCTAAAGTCTGCTGATGCATATGCATAGCTTCCTGCAAAGTTAGATATAACTCTGCCTGATAATCGCCTCCTTTATATTTTCTTGAATTATTAAATCCAGAACGATGTGTGAAACCACTGCCAAACATTGAGTGAAAAAAATCAGAGAAATCAGAATCTGAAAAGTTTCCTTCGGTATAGAATGCTTGTTCTCCTTGCTGTGAATTCCACTCACGTTGCTGTTGACGATATTGTTGTTGCTCTTTCTCATACTCTTCGCCACGTTTCCAGTTCTCGCCATATTTATCATACTTTCCCCTTTTCTCTGGATCGCTTAAAACTTCATTAGCCTCATTTAGTTCCTGAAACTTTATTTGAGCCTCCTTATCATTTGGGTTTAAATCAGGATGCAACTTGCGTGCTTTTTGCCGATATGCTTTTCGAATTTCTTCAGCTGTAGCATTTTTACTAACACCAAGGATATAATAATAATCAATATATGCCATCTTTCAGAAGTAAGTTAATTGCACAAATGTAACGAAATATTTATTTTGAAGGACGAATAAAATAAATTACTTTTGAGACAGACCAGAAGCTGGAACACAAAATAATAGATAGACTCCCATTCTTACTTTATTATAGCTATGAAATATTTTTTTCGATCTGAAAATTTTCAAATATCATTAAAATAACGTGAGTTCGACCTAAGCAACCGACACAATATTTTGATCCACAAT
>CAYFTB010000082.1:0-10552 GCA_964345875.1 uncultured Proteiniphilum sp. | reverse complement strand
TAATACTTGCTTGTACAGTTCTTAACATCATGACAGAATATAACCTGATGAATTTGTAATTCCGGCATATAATTTTTGAATAAAATATGTTGTGGAGGTTTGTCCAGCACATAATGTTTAAATAAAATAGCTTGTGGAACTGTTGCCGTGACGTAACGGCGGGTTTTTCAGGGTATTTTTGTAGTACAATTCACATATTTTATATGCTTTTCCAAGGATATATGTTATCCATTGTAAAGCCCACACATATTGCTAACAATTTTGGTGAATAAATGATACTATTACAAGACAAAACGGCTAACTTTTATGTCGCCATCACATGACGGCAACACAAAAACTCTTGAGGTGGTGATTCCGTGATGTAATTTCTAGATTAACATTTATATTTATTAACCAAACAGAGGCTTTTTAGGTAGAAAATAGAGTGAGTTTATGTTAATGTAGGTACTAGGATCCTTAAACACGAATGAGTTTAAGCAAAAACTATGTGACAAACCTACTTCTTCATGTGTTTTTATGCATCCAGCACATCACGGCAGTGTTAACACTTTCGTTTTAACATTTAAAATATCATTCATTTTGCCTGATTATCAAACTAATAAAATAGAGATCCAGTATTCAAATAGCATACTGTTAAATATTTAACAGTGCATAAGAAAGGCATAAGTGAATAAATGCAAACACAACTCTTTTAGCTATAGACTCAAAACTTTCACTTTATTTAAGAGTGAAATCATAACTAATAAATCTATTGAACAAAAAGTAATGTTGAAGTATTATATTCATTTAATATCGTAAATAGTTACATTCAATTCTTGGCATTATATTTGCACATTACTATTTAAAGCAACTAAAATATTTGCACAAAGATGAAAATAGAAAATCAAATAAACGTGACCACTCTTGATGGTGTTCCTGTCAATCTCATGGAGAGATATGAAGGCAAACCACTGCTAGTTTTGTTTTTTAATATTAGGTGTCTAGGCTGTGTTGGCAGAGCAATACCTTTGGCTTACGACTATTCTAATGAATATGAGAACTTAAATGTTGTGGCAATTCACACTAGTTTTGGCAAAGAGGTGGTAACAAAAGATGATATAAAAAATATATTCACTACTAAAGAGCTTCCATTTCCAATCTATTTTGACATTGGCCAAACTAATTATGTTAAGTTTGAATGTGAAGGAACCCCTCATTGGATAATGTTTGATAGTAATGGCAAATTGTTCCGCTCATTTTATGGCTCACAGGATGGTGCACAAACTCGATTAATGTATGCTTTAGACGAATTAGCAAACATAAATGCACAATGAAAGATTTTTGGGATAACAAATATGCCTCAGATGAGTATGTTTATGGAAAGCTTCCAAACGAATATCTTAAGTATGTAATTAGCAATAAACTCCTTAACGGTAAAATTATGTTTATAGCCGAAGGAGAAGGTCGTAATGCAGTGTATGCTGCTGAGCATGGCTTGGATGTAGTGGCTTTTGATCAAAGTACCGAAGGACGAAATAAAGCAATGAGATTGGCAAATGATCGTGGAGTTAACGTCGATTACATTGTGGGAGATTTTATGGAGTTTCCATTTGACCAAGAAAATCTTTTTGATGGAGCAGTTCTTATATATGCTCATTTTCCTCACCATCAACGCACACTATATCATCACTTTGTAGCAAATAACATCAAACCCGGGGGCATAATTATTCTTGAAGCATTTTGTAAGGAACATATAAATAATCAGAATATTAATCCGGCTGTAGGTGGGCCTCGCGATATCGATATGCTTTATTCTAAAGAAATTATTCTGAAAGAGTTTAAAGATTTTGTTCCAATTGAAATTGAAGAAACCGAAATATATCTTTCGGAAGGAATCGGACACAATGGAATTGCAAAAGTGGTAAGATTTATTGGTAGAAAGGCATAAAGAACTTATCTTTACAGATATATCACAAAATTAAAACTAAGAGAAATGATTGATTATGTAAATGGTGAAATTACAGAGCTTACACCAGCATCTGTAACAATAGAGACTTATGGAATAGGATATTTTATAAATATTTCTCTTGGAACTTACACTTTTCTACAAGGAAAGAAAGATGCGAGGATATATATATATGAAGCAATCAGAGAAGATTCGCACACTTTATTTGGATTTTCTACTAAGCATGAGCGTGAAATATTTACACACCTCATCAGTGTATCAGGCGTTGGTCCAAACACTGGTAGAATGATTCTTTCATCGTTAAGTCCACAGGAAGTAGAGTCAATAATTGCATCAGAAAATGCCGCTGCATTACAAACAGTGAAAGGTATAGGAGCCAAAACATCACAGCGAATCATTCTTGACCTTAAAGACAAAATAAAATATACAGAAAGTGGCGGCACCATGAAAGTATCCGCAGCTATCTTTGCCTCAGGACACGGGCAAGAAGCAGTTTCTGCATTAGTTATGCTTGGATTTTCAAAACCAGCATCCGAAAAGATAGTTTCAAAAATATTAAAAGAAAATCCGTCCCAATCTATCGAATCAATCATCAAAGAAGCATTAAAACGTTTGTAATTACCGACCTACGTATCTGCCTTTCTACAGACGTTTTTAGACATAATCCCTACCCTAAATAATGACATCCCAAAATATACTATTATTACACAATCACCGTTATTACTCATAGATAATATGCACCCTTATTTTAGTCTGGCTAAACAATGGTGCAAATAGTAGCATATATGATATGCAACAAATGATAAAGAATAGGGATTGAAAGTATTATATTTATATATTTCACTGGCTCTGTCGCTGCTGTTTGGTAGTGTAAGCTTGTTATATGCTGACGAGCCTGATTCTACAAAAGTCCGATTCCCAGTTCAGAAAACAATGATTGAAACATTTGATGATTTGGGAAAGAAATCATCTGTTGACCTAAAAACTCCATCCAATATCAAAACCGTTGTCGTTTATGATTACAAAACTGGCCGCTATTTATTTCAGAATAAGATAGGGAACAAAGTAGTTGGTGTGCCTTTTACAATGACACCAGCAGATTACATGGACTATAAGCTTAAAGAGCTCAATAAATCTTATTTCAAAAAACGAAACGACATAAGACAAGAATCAGCATTATCGTCTAAAGACAAGCCTTTTTCACTTCTAAATATAAGAAAGAGCAACAATTTGATAGAAGAGATATTTGGTGAAGGTGGATTAAAAATCACTACTCAAGGTTCTGTCGAACTGTCTGCGGGATTGAAGCGAGATGTAATTGATAATCCAACACTGCCAGAACGTGCCAGAACTCGTAATACTTTTGACTTCAATCAGCAGATTCAATTTAATATCAATGCCAAGGTAGGTGATAAGATTAACTTTGGCATGAACTATGACAATGATGCCACTTTTGATTTCGATTCAAAACGAATTAAACTTGCATACCAAGGCGACGAAGACGAAATTATTAAGAATATTGAGGCCGGAAACGTTAGTATGACTACAAGCAATTCATTAATTCAAGGAGGCTCTGCGTTATTTGGAGTGAAATCAGACCTGCAGTTTGGCAAACTACGTATTGGAACTGTTATATCTCAACAAGAGTCTGAGTCTAAAACAATCAGCTCACAAGGTGGAGTAAAGACAACCCCATTTGAAATAACAGCTGATCAGTATGACGAGAATAGACATTTCTTCCTAAGTTATTATTTCAGAGAAAATTATGATAGAGCTCTAGAGAAGCTACCTTATGTTCAGTCATCAGTGCTTATTACTCGAGTGGAAGTATGGGTAACTAACAAACGCGGCAATTACGATCAGGCACGGAATGTAGTCGCATTTGCCGATTTGGGCGAACATGATGTTATTCATAATCCATTATGGAATGCTGCAGGTTCATTAGCAGTTCCATACAACGAAGCTAACACTCTTTATGAAAGCATCACAACCAGCTATTCTGCAATTCGTGATATTAGTCTCACATCCAACACTTTGCCATCTACCATTATAATTGGGCAAGACTATGAGAAGATGGAGAATGCAAGGCTATTGAGTTCTAATGAATATTCGTTTCAACCACAATTAGGATATCTTTCGCTACAAACACCTTTGCAAGCAGACGAGGTATTGACTGTTGCATATGAGTATACTTATAATGGAAAGACTTATCAGGTGGGAGAATTTTCGAACAACATTGGACGTGACAACAGCGACTCATCAAACAATAAAAGTGGGGCTCTGTTTCTAAAACTACTCAAGCCTGTTTCATTATCACCTAAGTCATATACTTGGGATTTGATGATGAAGAATATTTATTCGCTTGGATATGGAGCAAATAACATACAAAGAGATAACTTCAAACTTAATATCACATATCAAAGCGATACAACTGGAGTATATCTTAACTATATACCTGAAGGCAAAATTAAGAAAGAGCTTTTGCTACGGGTAATGAATCTTGATAATCTAAACTCAAAAAATGACCCCTACCCTGACGGAATATTTGACTTTGTTGAAGGATACACAGTGATGTCCCAAAGCGGTAGAATTATTTTCCCAATTACAGAACCTTTTGGCTCCAATCTTAGAGATAAAATAAATGATGATAATATAGCTGAAAGATATGTTTATCAAGAGCTATACGACTCTACTCTGACAGTAGCAAGACAAATTGCAGAAAAAAACAAATTCAAAATGTCAGGAGAATATCGTGGAAGTGGAGGTAATGAAATAAATCTTGAGGCTATGAATGTGGCAAGAGGCTCAGTGAAAGTTACAGCTGGTGGTCAAGTGCTTACGGAGGGTATTGATTACACAGTAGATTATATGTCGGGCACCGTTAATATTATTAATCAGGCAATCTTAGATGCTGGAACTCCTGTGAATGTTTCTTTGGAAAACCAATCAGTATTTAGCATGCAACGCAAAACAATGATGGGTGTGGATCTGGCATACGACTTGTCAAAAAATCTGACACTTGGTGGAACAATAATGCACTATTCTGAAAAACCATTGACAATGAAAACTACTTTTGCCAGTGAATCTGTTCGCAACACACTTTGGGGAGCAAACGCTAGTTTTAAAAAGGAGTCATATTTGCTTACAAATCTGATAGACATGCTACCATTTGTAGATGCCACAGCTCCATCACAGCTATCTGCCAACTTTGAGTTTGCACATATGATTCCTGGGCATTACACAAATAAATATACCCAAGGATATTCTTATCTTGATGATTTTGAAACATCTACTTCTTCTATTGATTTAAGATCACCATATAGCTGGTCGCTGGCATCTACACCTTATAACAACACATCTTCTGGACTTTTTCCTGAGGCATCATTAAGTAATGATATCGAATATAGTAAAAATCGAGCTCATATGGCATGGTTTTATATTGATGGCGTTTTTACACGTAGAAACTCTTCACGAACTCCCCCACACATTAAAAACGATCCCAACCAGTTGTCAGATCACAGAGTGAGAGAAGTATATGAAAGAGAAATATATCCCAACAAAGAGGCAGTGTATGGCGAGCCCCCTACTATTCCAGTGATGAATATATCTTATTATCCTGACGAAAGAGGCTCTTATAATCTTGACACCAATGTTGATTCACAAGGAAATCTTCTAAATCCAAAAGAACGTTGGGGAGGAATAATACGTAAGATGGATACCAGAGATTTTGAAGCTGCCAATATTGAGTATATAGAATTCTGGTTAATGGATCCGTTTGCAGAAGACGAGCAGGGAATATCACCTGGAGGAGATTTATATTTTAATCTTGGAGAATTGTCGGAAGACATATTGAAAGATGGGAAGAAGTTCTTTGAGAATGGTTTGCCACTTGATAATGACCCGTCGGCAATAGGTTGGAGCGTATGGGGCAAATATCCTAAGCGTCAGTCCAACGTGTATGCATTTGACAATTCTCAAGGAAATGATGCACGCCGTCGTCAGGATGTAGGACTTAATGGTTTGAGTACACAAGAGGAGTTCGAATATGAAACTTATTCAAATTATTTGGAGGAATATAGGTCAAGATTATCTGCTGACGCTATATCTAGATTGAATAATGATACACATTCTCCTCTTAATGACCCTGCAGGTGATAACTTCAGGCACTACCGAGGTCAAGAACAGGACAATGCTGAGCTAAGTATTCTGGACAGATACAAATATTTTAATGGGACAGAGGGAAATTCTCTGGCTCCGGATGAAGCTAACTATTCAACTGCTGCACGCACCACTCCTGATGTGGAAGATATAGACAGCGACAACACCCTAAATGAAAATGAAACATATTATCAGTATAAGGTGCAACTACGTCCAGAAAAAATGGAAGTAGGACAAAACTTTATCGTTGACAAACGAGAAGTAACTGTCTCGCTTAGAAACGGACAAACGAGTAGCGTAAACTGGTATCAGTTTAAAATACCATTGCGTAACTATCAAACTAAGATAGGAAATATTCAGGGATTTAACAATATACGGTTTATGAGATTGTTCCTAACTGACTTTGACAGGCCCACGTTTCTTAGATTTGCGACTCTAGAACTTGTAAGAAGTGAATGGCGAACATATAGTCAGGATATAAATACGGGTGGTTCAGTTTCGGGAAATGGTAAGATTGAGATCTCAACAGTAAATATTGAGGAGAATAACGATAGAGTGCCTGTCAATTATGTACTACCTCCTGGTGTTACCAGAATATTAGATCCAAGTCAACCTCAACTTCGTCAACAAAATGAACAAGCTATATCTTTAAAAATTGACAATGTAGATGCTGGCGATTCGCGTGCTATTTACAAAAACACAATGTATGATATGAGGAGGTACAAACGACTGCAAATGTTTGTACATGCGGAAGCCTTATCTAACGATGATACTAATCTTGATGACGAAGAATTATCAATATTTATGCGTATTGGTTCTGACTATCGCAACAACTACTATGAATATGAAATTCCTTTAAAGCTTACTCCTTCAGGAGTATATAATACTCATCTAAATACTGATCAGGAAGAAGTGTGGCGTCCTGAAAACATGTTTGATTTTGCACTTGATGCATTGACAAGTCTTAAACTAAAGCGTAATGCTGAAAAGCGGAGCGAAAGCGGAGTAACATTTCTTACCCCCTACTCTGCACCCGATCCTCAAAAGACTAATAACATTATGACTATTGTGGGCAACCCTTCTCTTGCCGAAGTTAAAGTCATTATGATAGGTGTAAAAAACAGAACAAATACAGTAAAGTCAGGAGAGGTGTGGATAAATGAATTACGACTTAGCGAATTTGACGAGAAAGGCGGTTGGGCTGCACAAGGAAATGTATATATGGCCTTGTCTGATATTGGTACTATTAATGTGGCAGGAAGAAAAGAAACTGCAGGATTTGGTGCATTAGATCAAAGTTTACTACAGCGACGCAATGACGATCTTACATCTCTCAATGTAACTTTTAATGTTGATGTCGGTCGTTTCTTACCTAAGCAAGCTAAGATTAAGGTTCCACTTTATTACTCATACTCAAGCCAAGATATTTCTGCTCAATATGATCCATTCAACAAGGATATACTACTATCTGAGTCTCTCAACGAATTGGATAATAAGCATGATAGAGATTCTCTGAAGAATATCTCAAATATTCTACAAGTAAACAAGAATATCAGCATCAATAATGCCAGAGTTGACATTAGAAGTAAGAGATCAATGCCATATGATCCTGCCAATCTTAGCTTTGGCTACTCTTATAGCATAAATAATTTCCGCAATCCCGAAACCGAATATGACAACAGTCTAAATAAGCGTTTTCAGGTGAATTATGGTTACACCCCAGTTGTGAGGCCAATAGAGCCCTTTAAGAATATTGCAAGTACTTCGGGATGGCTAAAACTCATTAAATCGCTAAACTTTAATTATCTCCCGAACAATATTCAGATAGGGTCCAACATAATGCGGAATTATCAGGAAGCACAGCTTAGAGATTTAAACGCATATATATCAGGTGTTGGAGGAAGCAACTCTCAATATCTTACATTTAGTCATAACTTTTTATGGGACCGCAATCTATCAGTGATTTGGGATCTGACACGCAATCTTAAAACATCGTTCCGCTCAGGTACAATCGCCGAAATAGAAGAGCCGTATTTACAAGTTAATAAAAAAATTAATAGAGATGACTATGAGATTTGGCGTGATTCTGTTAATCACAGTATTCGTAGCTTGGGAAAGCCTTTGAATTATGAACAAACTGCCGATATATCTTTTAATCTGCCAACACAGAATATACCTATTTTGGATTGGATTAGCTCAAGCGTGGCATATAATGCCAGATATAGATGGGAAAGAGGTGCTGTTATCAGAGACGAAAATCTGGGCAACAATCTTCAGAATGATTTGTCATTAACTTTAAACGGAAGGTTTAATATGACTCAACTATATAACAAAGTTGGGTTTCTGAAAAGAACTAATCAGAGATTTGATATGATAAGCCGACCTACTACTGAAAAAAATAAAACAAAAGCTTCCCCTGAAAGATTTACGCAGACAGTGCAGTTAAGCACTGATTCAACAATCACAGTTCAACACAATCTTAATTCTAGAAAACTGATTGTAACAGCTAAAAATAATGGTAAACAGTATAAAATAAACTATCGCCGACTAAATAACAATAGTATAGCTATTAAAAATAAAGATTCGCTATCAGTTGATATTTCAATAGTATCAGTTCCTGTAAATGAAGACAACTTATTTATTTCAGCAGCACAATACGGTGCTAGAGGGCTTATGATGCTGCGTACAATTAATGTGAACTATGGCTACAGAAATCGTACAGATATTTTTGGTTTTGAACCCCGAGTGGGAGATTTCTTTGGGCAGACTGATGTAAACAATATGATGATACCAGGTCTTGCTTTTGCATTTGGTGTTGACGGAGGAGAATCTTTCATTGATAAGGCAGATGCTAATAATTGGCTTATAAAAAATCAGAATAATATTATACCTGCTATTTACAATCAGACTAAAAATCTTCGCATTGATGCCTCGCTCGAACCCATAAATGGATTAAAGATAGAGCTAAACTCTTTGTATGAAGATAATCGAAGAACCGAGATAAGATATATGTTTGATGATAAGCCAAAACAATATGGAGGTAGTTTCGCAATCAGCACTATCTCTGTTGCTTCGGCATTTGAAGGCAGTAGTTCGCGTAACAACTATAATTCTGATTCATTCACAAAGTTTCTTGAATATCGCGACAATATTGCAAGCAGAATTTCACAAAGATACAATTCATCAATATATCCTGATAAGGGTTTTATTTCCGATACAGGATTAGGTAATAAGCCTTTTAATCCTTCCAATGGCGAAGTTAATCACAACTCTTCAGATGTCCTAATTCCCGCATTTATTGCAGCTTACACAGGCAAAAATGCAGAGAATATAAAACTGACTGCATTTCCCGATATCAGATCTATGCTTCCCAATTGGGATATTTCATACAATTTGATACAGATGATGCCACAGCTACAAAATGAACTCAAATCCTTTATGCTTACACACAAATATGTGTCTCAATATCGTGTAGGTTCGTTTTCCTCTCATCTCAACTGGGTTTCTGTTGGAGATAATTCCGACCTTGGATATATTCGTGATGTGCTAAATGGAATGCCTTTACCATCTATGCCATATGATATTGGTGCAGTGAGTATTATTGAAAGTTTTAATCCTCTTATTGAGGGTCGTGCTGTTTTCAGCAACAATGTATCTGTTAATGCTCGATTTAATCACACTAGGTCTCTTAACCTAAATGTTAGTTCATATCAAATAGTAGAAACAAATGATAATGATATTGTCTTAGGAGTTGGATATCGTGTTGCCGATTTTAATCGTATCATTGGTTTTGGATCTAATTCTGGGTTATCAAACAGAAGAGCATCCAATCGTAGCCGCAACAATCAGTCAGTAGATGATGAAAACAGTGACAAATCATCATCCAGTGGCTTTAGCAATGACCTAAATATTCGCCTAGATGTGTCACATAAAATTACCAATGCACTTATAAGATCAATAGATTATGGCTTTACTCAACCTACCAGTGGCATGCGTACAATGAGTATTCGATTTTCTGCAGATTATGCTCTTAGCCGCTCACTTACTCTCAGGGCTTTCTTCGATAAAATAATTAATACCCCACTAGTATCTTCCTCTTCATATTCTACGTCAAACACCAACACCGGCATATCTGTTAGAGTTAATTTGTTTTAGAAAAAATAGGTTGAAAACTTGAATTGGTACTTTGCAACTTCTTCCAAAGTTTTATAACTCTCTAGCTTATAACAAAATAAGCAACTAAACATTACTATAAGACTTTGATTTTTTGTATCTTGTAAAGAAGGCTTCACGGTTTTTATTTACAATATGCAAACCAAAGTCTCACACAAAGACAGTTAGTTAAAAACTAGGTTTTAGATGGTAACAAAAAAGTTTTTTTGCCCTACAAAGATTATAAAGTGGCAAAAAAACTTTTTTATTTTGCATATCTCATTAACTATTGCTCTA
>CAYFTB010000081.1:0-10583 GCA_964345875.1 uncultured Proteiniphilum sp. | reverse complement strand
AAATAAAAAATCTCGAACAATATTCTTGTCCGAGATTTCCATTATATATAAAAAGTATATTATTCAACAATCTTCAATATTGGCTGACCTGCCTGAGCAATATCACCTTCTTTTAGATAAATCTTATATATTTTACCTGAGAACTCAGACATGATGTCATTCTCCATCTTCATTGCCTCAAGAATTAGTAATTTTGCACCTATATCAACAGCGTCTCCCTCCTTAACACTGAAGCTCATTATTGTGCCTGGCATTGGGCTTTCTATTACAAAACCTTCGGGTTCTTCATAACCGTTGGTAGATTGCTTTTCAACTTCTACTTCCACCACCTCTTCTTTTTTATGAGACTCAAATTCAGCCTCACGCTTTTTCATAAGGAAATTTTTAGCAACAGATGGGAACAATTCCAAAAGTAATTCCTCTTGCTCATCTACTGCCAGCTTAACATTGCCAAGCTCCTCTAATGTAGGGTTGTCTTGACGCTTATATTTACTAACATCATAAGGAACCTCTTGTGCCGAACCAGTAATTTGTTCTCTAAAACTAGGATCAATTGCAACTGGTGTTCTACCATATTCACCTTTTACTAAAGCAACAAACTGATTTGAAGCATTAGCATATTTATCTCTACCATTTTTTTCGTTAAGGGCTGAATTTACTGCCTGAGCTCCCACAATTTGGCTAGTTGGAGTTACTAATGGTGGTAATCCAGAATCTAGACGTACACTTGGTATTAACTTCATTGCATCGTCAAGAATATCAAGAGAATTATATTGTTTAAGCTGAGCTACCATATTAGTGTACATCCCACCTGGTATCTCAGCATTCTTAACCTTCTCATCTGGTTTTGGGAAATTAAAATAAGCTTCAATAGCTTGACATGCATCTAATAATGCAGATTCATTGTTTGCTTTGGCAGCTGCAATAGCATCATCAAACAACTTATCTATACTATCAGGTAATGGGTCAGTTATAGGATTAAATGGGTTTGGAAATTGCTTTATAGCATCAAAGGCATCCAACTCTTTACGAATGTCATATAGCTTTTCATTAATCTTGGCAACCACATCCATATTAATATCTAGATCAATACCTAATTTTTGACAGAATATATAGACTAACTCTATTGCTGGTGCTGCTGGTCCTCCTGCAAAGTTCCAAATAACTGTATCTACAATATCTGCACCATTTATTATAGCAGCAAGCACCGATGCTAAACCATAACCAGGTGTACAGTGAGTATGGAAGTCAACTAGTATATCACTATCAAGCTCTTTCTTCAATCTAGAAACAATGCTAGAGACTCTTGATGGTGGAATCAATCCACTCATATCTTTAATAGTGATAATATCTGCACCTAGTGCAGCCATTTCTTTTGCCTTATTTATAAAATAATCATCTGTAAATATTGGTTTATAACTAGAAACAGCCTTAGGTTCTTCATACTTTCCAAACAAAGAGCTAAAAAATCCTTTCTTTTTAGGAGCTTGCTCTGACTTTGGTTCTTCAAATTTTGGATCAATGGTATAGCAAACCGCACAATCGGCAATACCACCATATTTTTTTATATACTTTACACTAGATTTAATGTTATCAACATCATTCAATGCGTCAAAAATACGCATTATGTTTAGACCATTGGCAACAGCATTCTTAAAAAACCCATCAATGATCTCATCTGGATAGGGTGCGTAGCCATATAAGTTTCTACCACGCGAAAGTGCTGTTAACTTAGATACACCTCCCATCCCATTACTTATAATTTTAAGTCTATCCCATGGATTTTCATCAAGATATCTCATCACTGAGTCAGGAACTGCACCACCCCAAACTTCCAATGCATAAAAGTTAGCATCCTTGTAGAAAGGTAGCACCTTGTCAACTTGTGATTGATTCATTCTTGTAGCAAAAGCTGACTGTTGTCCATCTCTAAGAGTTAGGTCTCTAATTAATAGCTTACGTTTCATAACATTTTACAGTTTTAGATAATTATTTGTGTATGTATTTTGCAATTATACTTACAAATTGATACATAGTGTAACTCTTTAAAAATACAACTATATAATAGTAAATAATTGCAATACAAAGTACCAAATTTTTTTTTGAATAGTAACTATTAATTCGAGAAAAGTTTCTCGAATTAATAGCCTAATTACCATATTCAATATTAAGCACTTATATAGAAACTATTAAATGAGTGATTTGGTTTTCAATAATTCACTAATTTAACATTAGGTTATTATCTTCTTTTCCTAGTTTTTGAGGGATAATTATTTTTTCTATCTGACTTACCTTTTGAATTTCTACTATTTGAATCTTTTGCACTTGATTCGTCAGCAAGCTCCACAATTAGTTTTCTATCTTCTACAAAAACACCCTTAAAAGACTTCAAAACTTGTTTTGCATTCTCTTCAGGAACTTCAAAAAATGAAAAGTTTTTCATTAAATCTATTCTTCCTATTTTCAATTTACCAGGAACATAATCATTTATGAAACCCATTAGATTAGCAGGATTTGCACCATCCATTTTTCCTAAATTAATAAAGAATCTGGAATATCCTTTTTCTGCTTTTCTAGGTCCTGAGAAATCTCTATTGTCATTTCTTTTATTTCTTACCCGTTCATCTCCCCTATCTTTTCTGCCTCCATCCACTGGTTGTTCAATCTCCTCAGCCTGTTGATAATATTCAATTATTCTATTGAACTCAAGCGAAACAATACGTTTTATAATATCTTCTTTTTGCAGCCAATCTAATTTTTTAAATATTGATGGTAAAAGCCTTGAAATTTCCTCTTCATTTACTTTTACTTTCTCTAATTGATCAACAAAATTAAAAAGTTGCTTTTCACAAATATCATCACCTTTTGGTATTTCTCTTTGTTCAAAAGTCTTATTAATCATCTTTTCAATTTGCTTGACTTTTCCTTTTTCTCTAAGATGAATTATGGATATAGAAGTACCAGTCTTCCCTACCCTTCCAGTTCGGCCACTTCGGTGAGCATATACTTCAAAATCATCAGGTAAACCATAGTTTATAACATGAGTTATATCATCAACATCAAGACCACGAGCTGCTACGTCTGTTGCAACAAGCAATTGTAAATTACGATTACGAAACTTGTTCATAACATAATCTCGTTGCGCTTGTGATAAATCACCATGAATGGTATCAGCATCATAGCCATCTTTTATCAATTTATCGGCTATCTCTTGAGTCTCTACTCTTGTTCTACAAAAAACAATACCGTAAATATTAGGATAATAATCTACAATACGCTTTAGAGCCAGATATTTATCCTTAGCATGTACTAAGAAATAACCGTGCTTAACGTTTTGTGCTCCTTCATTTTTTCTACCAATAGTTATTTCCATTGGTTTATTCATATACTTACGGGTTATTTTACCAATCTCATTAGGCATTGTTGCCGAAAATAAGAGCATGCTCCTATCATCAGGAACGTGTGATAAAATCTCATCAATACTATCAGTAAAACCCATTTGAAGCATTTCATCAGCTTCATCAAGAACTACAGAATGTACATTATCAAGAGAAACTGTCTTTCTATTAATTAAATCTATCAATCTGCCTGGAGTTGCTACAATAATATGAACACCTCTTTTTAATGCTTTTATTTGGCTGTTTATACTAGAGCCACCATACACTGGAAGTATTTTTATATCAGGGACATTTTTTGAGAAATCTGATAAATCACCAGCAATTTGCAAGCACAATTCTCTTGTAGGACTTAAAATAAGAGTTTGTGGCGAATTAATATTAGTGTCTGTTTTTTGTATAATTGGAAGACCGAAAGCAGCTGTTTTACCGGTTCCTGTTTGCGCTAATGCGATAATATCGCGGGTATTTGCCAACATGTATGGAATCACTTCCTCTTGTACTGGCATAGGTTGTTCAAAACCCATTTCTTGTATTGCACTACAAATATCAGGTGCAATACCAAGCTCTTCAAAAGTTTTCATTTTTCAAATTTTAAATTGTGAAATATTTTGTACTTCACACAATATTCTCCTAAATAACCTAACAATCAATATAACCCGGGAGATAAACTTGAAATACAAAACTATTATTACGACATATCTTTTATATAAAAGATGGCGCAAAGATATAAATAAAATTTGTGTTATTAGTTGTAAAGTAGATATTTACGCAATAAATTCTTATTTTGCGGAGATAAATTAAGCTGTTTCTCTAAATAAAGATCCACTGAGCCATACTTTTGATTAATATAATCAATCACATAGTTTATATATGATGTTTTCACAGAAAATATTGCAGTAACAGCCTCTTGAAAGTATTCAGGCTTTGATTGTGCGTCTTTAACTATTTTAGATACATTGATATAATCCTGCGACAACAAATAGTCACTAACAATTACATTCTGTGGAATTCCAACAGCTGATAATATTAAGAATGTAGCAATCCCTACCCTATCTTTACCTAGCGAACCACTTATTAGGACTGGATAATTATCAATATCAAGCAAAACTTCAAACATCTTAGAAAATTCTTCTTTGTTATTTTCAATGATACTAATATAAGAATCTTGAATTTTTCTAACTGCATCACTTTGGGTTAGATTTTTATCAAGTATAATATCATCTAGCGCTTTAGAATCTAGCTGAACTATTGGAATAGATATTTTATTAATATTTGGATGCACCAAAATAGGATACTTCTTAGATGTGGATTCTGTTCTGAAATCAATAATTGTTTTAATGCCCAATCTTCTTATCTTTTCCTGATCATATAATGTGGCACTACTCAAATCTCCTGACCTAAATATTGAACCCCACTTCATCTGTTCTTCAGACTTAGTGAAATATCCACCAATATCTCTGAAGTTTTTAATATTATTCATCTCTATGTACCTATTAGTCACAATACCTGAATAGGCAGAGGTTGTTTTCAAAATATAAAATTCACGAATATCTGGATTTGACTGATCAATAACAGTAACCTGATCTGCTATCTTTGAAGTTTTAATAGGAACAAAACTTTCGGGAGATTCATCAGTTTGTGAGTAATATATATTTATATTGCCATCCTGATCAGGACTCACTTCCCATTTTAGAAGCATGTCCCCCTCCTTACTTTTTTCGGCCACAGATGTTATTTTCACAGTTGATGCACAATGTGAGAATAGCAAAAAAGTAATAATCAAAAAAAATATGTAATAATATCGTACCACTTATAATTCTTGTTTTGTAGAACAAATATATATAAAACATTTATTATATACCTGTGAATAATACCACTTAACAATAAATAATAACATTTTCTCGAATTTTTACATCAACGTTTTCAATTAAACCTAAAAACTCTTATCATTAATTGTTGATATATTGTTCAGGATATGTAAATAGAAACATGAAAAATAAATTTGTTTTTATAGATTCTTTTTACAAACCAAAACATTAAATGATTTAATATCACAACTTACAATTTAATATCATATTATAGTTGACGCCATATAAACACATTATCTATCCTTTTTAAATTAATTATTATGAACATACAAGTTATTGACAATTGTTGATATATATACTAATACACTTTATATTAGGTTACTAATATAGAAATAAATGTTTATAATTTATATATAACCATATAAATAATTATGATATCCATAAATAAAAATAAATATCATATAACTTATTCACAGTATCAACAGCCCATTATATTGATCATATTTCTTCTTTTTAAAATTTCTATTTTTATTATAAATCTAATTTGAAATCAATTTAAAATTTTTTTTGGTAGATAATAAAAGAATCACTTTACAATGCAATCAATAAATATATTTTTAATGCTTCAATTTATATTGTTACAAAATCATATTACACTTTTATTGAGATGTTTATTGTGGAAATAGTATTAATATTATACTTTTGCAAACACTTATGATAAGATGTTGACAATTTGTTTGCATTGAGTCAATAAGAATATCATAAATAAATTTTGAAGTGATTGTTTATTTTTATAGGCAACTAAAATTTATATTATAAGTAATTACTTACATTTATTTATCGTGTATAGATTGACATCTATATAAACAAAATATGATTGTTTTAATGCGTAAACTTTATCAACATATTGTTTATGATAAATATTAAATATTTATGATTAGATGTATTTCACTACTAAAAATTAGATATTTACACATATTATGATTGTTAATTATAAGTTCATAAACCAACAATGATTTATGATTACGTTATCTACAATAAATAGTGTAATAAGTTTTAAACAGTATCAACAGGCTATAATCATCATCATATTATTTATTTAATTTTTTATTTATATTATTATTAATGTCTTCAAATGGAAAAAAGAGAATTGATTGAAAAAATAAATATTCTTCGTAAAGAAAAGAATGCTATTATATTGGCTCACTACTATCAAGAATCAGAAATTCAAGATATTGCAGATTTTGTTGGAGATAGTTTGGCTTTAGCACAATGGGCTGCTAAAACAGATGCTGATGTAATAGTATTGTGCGGAGTTCACTTTATGGGCGAAACTGCAAAAATTCTATCGCCTAATAAAAAGGTTCTTATACCAGATATGAATGCTAGTTGTTCTTTGGCAGAAAGTTGTCCTGCTGACGAGTTTGAACAGTTTATCAACAATAATCCCGGACATACAGTTATATCTTATGTCAACACTACTGCAGCTGTCAAAGCATTGACTGATATTGTTGTAACTAGTACAAATGCTAAACAGATTGTAGAATCACTTCCAGAAAATGAAAAGATTATTTTCGGACCTGATAAAAATCTTGGTGATTATATCAACAGACAAACAGGTAGGAATATGCTACTTTGGGATGGTGCATGTCATGTTCACGAGCAGTTTTCACTTGAAAAAATACTAGAATTAAAATCTTCTCATCCTGATGCAGAGATATTAGCTCATCCAGAGTGTCGTAAGTATATATTGGAAATTGCAGATCATGTGGGTTCTACATCTTCTCTTTTGAAATATGCAACATCTTCTGAAAACAATAAGTTTATTGTAGCTACAGAATCAGGTATTCTTCATCAAATGCGTAATAATAATCCACATAAAGAGTTTATTCCTGCTCCTCCCGAAGATTCTACATGTGCTTGCAATGATTGTTTTTATATGAAAATGAATAGTCTTGAAAAGCTATATTTGTGTTTAAAAAATGAGAATCCAGAAATACATATAGAGGAGAATCTTAGGATTAAGTCTGTTAAGTCTATTGAGAGAATGCTAGAAATTTCAGCAAAATATGGTTTATAGAATATGAACAAAGGAATAAGAATCAACAAATTTATTAGTGATAGTGGTATATGTTCGCGTAGAGAAGCTGACAGGCATATAGAAATGGGGCATGTGTTTGTAAATGGCAAACGTGCAGAAATTGGAACCACTGTTACTAAAAAGGATAAAGTATTGCTTAATGGACTTCTAATTGAACCCAAAAAAGAAGAAGACTTTGTAGTTATAGCACTTAATAAACCAAGAGGTATTGTTAGTACCACAGAAGTTACAGAACCTGACAATATAATTAGTTTTGTAAATTATCACGAGCGTATTTTCCCTATCGGACGACTTGATAAAGACTCTCAAGGTTTGATTTTTTTAACCAATAATGGTGATATAGTAAATAAGATATTGCGTGCTGGCAACGCTCACGAAAAAGAATATATTGTAACCGTTAATCGTCCGATAACTGATGATTTTATTAATAAAATGTCATCAGGTATCCCAATCTTAGGAAGAGTAACGAAAAAGTGTAAAGTTGAGAAAATATCTGAGTTTGTATTCTCTATTATTCTTGTTCAGGGATTGAATAGGCAGATTAGGAGAATGTGTGAATATCTTAATTATAATGTCACCAAACTTGAGAGAATTAGAATAATGAATATAACATTAAAAGGCATTCCTTCGGGTGATTGGAGATATTTGACAATTCACGAAATGGATATTCTTAATGCAGCTATTAATGATTCTTCTAGTGATAGTAAGTCCTCTTATGCATCAGGTAAAATGATTAAGAGTAAGGCCAGAGAGTTGATAGAGACAAAGGATAAGAAATCTACTTATAGTGAATCAGTTGATAGAGATAAGTCTAAATCGGGTGCTAGCAAGAGCAAATCATCTTCTAAAATATCTTTCTTTAATCCCAAAGCTAAAGAGTTAAGGAAGGGCAAGAAGAGTAAACCAAAATTTGGTGATAAACCTAATTCTAATTTCAATAATCATCGTTCTAGAAAGGGCTAATTATTAATAAATTAATAGATTATATAAAGGTATATCAATTAGATATGCCTTTTTTTATTACCTTTGTCGCCCAATATTCCTAACAAGGTTATCAGGGATAATTATAAATAACATATAAATTAAAAAAATAAGATGGCTCTACAATGTGGTATTGTTGGACTTCCTAATGTTGGAAAGTCAACCCTATTCAACTGCTTATCAAATGCTAAAGCGCAAGCTGCTAATTTTCCTTTTTGTACTATCGAACCTAATTTGGGAGTGATTACCGTACCTGATGAGAGGCTTAATAAGCTGGCAGAGTTTGTAAAACCACAAAGAATATTACCTACCACAGTTGAGATTGTTGATATAGCAGGACTTGTGAAAGGTGCTAGTAAGGGTGAGGGATTGGGAAATAAATTTCTTGCTAATATTAGAGAAACCGATGCAATACTTCATGTATTACGTTGTTTTGAAGACGAAAATGTCACTCATGTTGATGGTAGTGTAAATCCTGTTAGAGATAAAGAAATAATTGACACAGAGCTTCAGTTAAAAGATCTTGAAACTATTGAAGCCAGAATAAAAAGAGTTGAAAAGCAAGCCAAAACCGGTGGTGATGCTAATGCTAAACTTGCGTTTGAAGTTTATGTAAAGATTCGCGAAGCATTACTTCAGGGTAATTCAGCCCGCACTGTTGAGTTTAGTAGTAAAGATGAAATAAAGGCTGCTAAAGAATTATATCTTCTTACTGATAAGCCCGTGATGTATGTTTGCAACGTGGATGAAGCAAGTGCAACAAGTGGTAATAAACATGTTGACGCGTTGCGTGAGGCTGTTAAGAACGAAAATGCAGAAATTCTTATTGTAGCTGCAAAGATAGAGTCAGAAGTTGCAGAGTTTGAAAGCTACGAAGAGCGTGAAATGTTTTTGTCAGAAATAGGTTTGGAAGAGTCGGGTGTGAGTCGTTTGATTAAGTCAGCCTACAAACTTTTAAATCTTCAAACGTATTTTACTGCTGGTGTTCAAGAAGTGAGAGCATGGACTTTCGAAAAGGGATGGAAAGCACCTCAGTGTGCAGGCGTTATTCACACTGATTTCGAAAAAGGTTTTATTCGTGCTGAAGTAATCAAGTATGAAGATTTTGTTACATATGGCTCAGAAGCTGCCGTTAAAGAAGCTGGTAAAATGAGTGTAGAGGGTAAAGAATATATAGTTCAGGATGGCGATGTTATGCACTTTAGATTCAATGTTTGATATATAATAATAACAATAAAAAACCTCTGATATATTACACATCAGAGGTTTTTTTGTTTATTGACACAATAATTTCTACTTATCTCTGTCCATGTTCATAACTTTCATTACAAAAATACTGTTTGGAAGTTCAAATGCATTTTTGATACATTTTGTTACAGCACCCATAGCATAGTCATACTCACCAAAAACTTGTGTAGATATACTGTTTGATTTTACTTTGATATTGTCAAACTCTTTCAACGAAGCTATAAACCTCTTAATGGGTTCTTTGTAAGATTCGACCAATGGATAAAAGCTGATTTCAATAGATATTTTCATTATTTGTTCCTCCTTTGTTTATTGATAAAACAAGAATTATAATGTTTTGTTTCTAATTGTCTTTTAATATTTAGAAATATAACTTATAAAAGGAATATAGATTCTAGCTAAGTAGTGTTTTTTATTTACAATTATTTACAATTGGGATGTTTTTAAATTATTTAATAATGTTAAAATATGTACTGTTTTTGTCTTGACTTTAGATTTTAGATTGGTTATTAGCTTATTATGATGGTTTTGTTTTGAATGATAATTTTCTGGTGGGCTAAAAAAAATTTTTTTTTAGGGATAAAAGGGCTTTCAGCAAGGTGCGGAAGTTTTTATCATGGTCCGTTTTTTGTTCTGAGAGCTTTAAAAACTTATTATTATCCTTTGTTAACTATGATTTATAATCAATAGTGTTAATTTATTTCACATTTGAGGGTGGAAATAGTCAAACAAATTTTTTTGTTTGGTGCTTATGCTTCTAGGTGGACTAAAAAAATTTTTTTATTAGGGTGTTAGGTCTTATTTACTGCTCCATAAATTAGTAAATAGGGTACCCCAACTTCTATATATGACATCTAATTTTATTTATTTAACGAATATGCTCGTTATATTGGTTAAATAATGTTTTTTATTTGCTTATGTATCTTCTAAAACGATAAACAAAAAAGTTTTTTAGAGCAATAGTTAATGAGATATGTAAAACAAAAAAATTATTTTGCTACTTTATGCTCTTTGTAGGGCAAAAAAACTTTTTTGTTAGCGTTTGAA
>CAYFTB010000080.1:0-10707 GCA_964345875.1 uncultured Proteiniphilum sp. | reverse complement strand
TTATTATATAAAGAAATATTTTAGAATTAAATATTGGATATGTCTGCCTTTAAAATTATGTATTTGAGATAACTCATAAATGTATCGATACACATTGCCATATATAGTTTCACAATATTCAGATCAAAATAAATTATACTCAACATCATTCCTCCATCCTTCTAGAGCCAATAAATCTAATTGTGATTAGTTAATGGGCTTGTTATGATTCAATAAGGTCTGTCGGATATGCTTGCAATCTATGCTATAATTATATTGTATCTATGTTATACAATACAAATCTACATGTGGATTCCTATCGTTCGTCTCTTATACAATGCAAATCTACATGTGGATTTGTACTGTTCGTGTCAAATACAATAGAAGTTTACATGTAGATTTGTATTGTTCGTGATACGAACAGAAAGAATCTAGTAGTTAATTTACTCATCATGATAGACAAATAATAAAAAAATAATCAATATAGAGGATAGAAATCGGGAAGATAAGTATTCAGAAGTAAAAAGATTAATTTGTTTTCCAGGAGCAGGAAATACTTGATGAAATTAAAATAGATCTATAGATTAATTTGAGGCAAATGATACATATATTACTGCAACTTCTGAGTTTGTTCCTATGCGATGTTGTGGTCCAGCTAGGGCCAGCCCGGAGGTGACATATATGTTTGTTTCATCCTTCTTTTTGAAACCATGAGCTACTTCAAACTTAAGTGAAGTTGCAATATTGCCAGGGAAAACCTGTCCATGATGCGTGTGTCCATATAGTGCTAAATCCACTTTTGCATTAACTTCCTCAGACAAATCATATGGAGAGTGATTGAGTAAAAATATGGGTTTTGTTCTGTCAACGTTATATTTATTCAGTATCTCCTCGGTAGTAAGTCTATCTTCAATAATCCAATCTTCACGGCCAATAACATAGAAGGAGTTATCGATAAGTACGGCTGAATCCATCAGCATCGTAATTCCTGATTTGTTTAGATACTCTATCTTTTCTTCTGCCTCCACTCGATAGTCATGATTGCCTGGACAAGCATACACTCCAAGAGGTGCTTTGAGTTGTTTTAATATGCTACCCATATCTTGCTCTATTATAGGCTCAATGCTAGCATCAATTATGTCGCCTGTGAGTAGAATTAAGTCAGGGTTTTGGATATTGATAAAGTCAATCATTCGCTGAGCTTCGTAGCTATTAATGGTATAACCCAAGTGTAAGTCGCCAGCCATTACTATCCTTATTTTGTTATATTCTCCACCACTCTTTTCGATATTAATATTAACATGATTTACTGTTGGATTTCTAAAATGGTGTCTTCCATAGATGAGAACTGATATTACAATAGAGAGTGTAGCGAAAAAAATAATAGTTTTAGTGCGCTGAAATTGTCTAAGGATCATTTTGGGTTTCAATAATTGTCGCTTAATTAGTAGATAAATAATATCGACAACTAGAATTATACTACTGGAGTATATCACCATAAGCATCCAACTACCACCAAATACTCTTGCAAAATGTACAAACGATGGGGGAAGACTACGATAAAATGAGAAAACCAAAATATACATCAATAACTCTAGCACAAAAAGAGATGTCCAAATATAACTAGCTGTTTTATATGGTTTGAGTACGTTGATTCCTTTTAAATACAACAATGGGTTGAGCGTGAGATGAAATATAAACGCAGTAATTAGTGCTTTCATCTATTTGTGAGTTTTGAATAATATAACAACTATTTGTTCGCCAAATCAATAACAATATATTCAGACTGTGTCCCAATTCTGAATTTACCACCCCATATTCCAAGTCCTGAGGATACGTATATATGTGTATTCCCTTTCTGCTTATAACCATGAGGGAGTTCAAAAAGTTTTTTAGTGATCAACGATGCAGGAAACACTTGTCCATAATGAGTATGCCCCGAAATTTGAAGATCTATATCCTCACTAACTGCATCATCAAGTTTGTTGGGCTGATGGTCCAGCACAATTGTAAAACTTGAATTGTCGATATTGTTTGTTATTTGGCTTAGTTCTTTTCTGTTTTTATAAGAATAATCATCTCTGCCAATTACTGTAATCCCATTTACTTCCACTGATGAATCCCTAAGAAGCGTAATTCCGGCTTTATTTATAAAATCAGTACTTTCCTTTATTCCTGAGATATATTCATGATTGCCTGTGCTAGCATATACTCCCAAAGGGGCATTAAGTTTTTGTAAGTCTTCATGCATATTCTGATATAACACAGGGCGAAGTTGATTATCAATCAAATCACCTGCAATTAAAATAATATCTGGATTCTCTTTATTTATTAACTCCACCCACTTTTGTAGCTCTTTCTTACCTATAGTATATCCCAAATGCAGATCACTAATAACTACAATACGTGTTTTGTTTTCAATTTTAGGATTATTAATTGGCAGATAAACTCTCTTTTTGTTGTGATAGTTTATATTGCCGATTATCAGTAAAACTATTGTTACGCCAATTAAAGAGGAAAAAGTAACAATATTGTGTCTGAAAATAGTATTGATGCTGTCTTTATCAATTAATTTAAATATATGAGCCGATAGCTTGAATATATCTAAAAGAAGAATGAAAATAAAAAGGTATAAGAAAGCTATCATCCAAGTTGTGCCAATCTTATACAGAAGACTTGCCATCGTTATAGGCATGCTTTCGCCTACTGCAAAAAATATAAATGTAGATACAAGTCCTATGAATAATACAGAAATCATAACTATACGAGATATTGTGCTTACTGGCATCAATTGCCATAAGCTATATGCTACGTATATGTTGCTTGAGAGATAGAGTGCGAATATTGTAAGAAAAGCGGCTTTCATTTATGAATTTTGATTTGCATCTTAATGTATAACATTTACACTATGTATAATGGAGTAGTTTATTACTAATTATTTAATCTCCTCATAGTCTGCATCCTCAATCTCTGTAGTTTCAAACTTTTTTCGCTGAAAATCAAGAATTCTTTCCTCCTGAGTTTCGGGAACTCGGGTTTCTTTATTATTATTATTGTTGTTGTTATTATTGTATGTGTTGTTATTAAAGGTTCTTTTATAAAAACGTCCAAAAAAGAAGCGTCTCAAGATTCTTAATAACCATGAGAAAATAATAAAGAATAGTATTAGTCGTAAAATATATCCCATCTGTAAATTATAGTTTTAATAAGCTTGTTTGTAAAGATAATACGAATGATTTGAACTGCTCGATTGCTTTTGAAACATTAACGATAGAGACTCTGTTTTTTTACACTCTTTTAATACTACAAAGGGAGATTAGTATATATGATATTATTCCCAATGCTACTCCGCTTATCCCCCATATAGCTACAAATGTGATAGTGAGGACTGTTGTTATTATTTGACGCAATGATTTACGAATTGTGAATTCTTTAATTTTTAGAGAGAACATTGGTATTTCCGATATCATCAGAGCTGATAGACTTATTACTAATGCCACCGATATGTATATAATAATGGATGTGTCTATTTCTAGTTTTAAATTACTTAAGGCATATGTATAGCTAATCCAAAATAGCCCGTTGGCAGGTGTTGGCAAGCCAAGAAAGGATGTGGATTGTCTGTCATCAATATTGAATTTTGCAAGTCTGTAAGCAGAGAATATTGGAATTAAGAAAGCTGAAAATGGAATATAATATTCAAACGCATTATTTCCAACTATTGATTGAAGCATCATATATAATGCCATTGCTGGAGCTACTCCAAAGCTAACAACATCAGCCAATGAGTCCAACTCAACCCCTAATTTAGAAGATACATTTAGCAATCGTGCTGATAGTCCATCAAAAAAGTCAAATCCAGCGGCTACAATAATCCAATAAAAAGTAGCTTCATAGTTTTGTGCAAAAGCCATTGTAATAGCTATGCAGCCTGACAGCAGATTTAATAGTGTTACTATATTAGGAATTTGTCTTTTCATCCTTTATTAGTGGTCTTTTTGGAAGTCGGGCTAATAGAGTTTTGTTTGCTCTTACCTCGTCACCCAATTGAATCAGTATTTCGCTATCAATAGGAAGAAATATGTCCATCCTTGATCCAAGTTTAATAAAGCCAAGGGGATCACCTATATGATAAAATTGACCTTCTTTTACATACGTAACTACACGTCGAGCAATAGCTCCTGCAATTTGTCGTGTCAAAATTTTTTGATTGCAAGGTGTTTCTATTACCACATTGCTTCGTTCATTTTCGTGACTTGATTTTGGCAGATAGGCGGCATGGAAGTTTCCTTTATCATGCGAATAATGTGTCACTTTGCCAGTAACGGGCATCCAATTGGCATGAGCATTAAAGAATGACATAAATATAGAAACTTGTATTCTCTCGTCTTTAAAGAATCTGTCCTCGAAAACTTTCTCTATTACCACTACTTTTCCGTCTGTTGGAGCATTCACATAATTGAGTAAATCACCTTCATAAACACGACGGGGCTTGCGATAAAAGTTTAGAATCAAAAGAAAAGTAACTATCGAAACTGCAAGAAGTGCATAAGTAAAAAAGCAGTGTGAAAAGCTATAAATGGCCATTGCGTTTATAGCAATCAGAATAATTGATGATAGATATACAGCTTTTCTACCTTCTTTATGAATAAGCATAGTGAGTTTTAAATAAAAAATTAATAATTAATTAGGTCTGGTATAATACTACCAAGATGCTTGTGTATTAATTGATATTTAGTTTTATCTAATTTAGTTTGTTTTATTTTACTGCAAAAGTACACTATATATTTCATTATTCATCTATATTTATAATATATGATTATTAATTCGAATTTATGCTTTGCAAATATTCACTATCTTTGTGTCCTCATCTTATGTAGGTTATCTTCACTTAATAATATATTAAAAATCATACGTTTTGAGAATTAATTTACACAAAACAGCTTATCCTGTATTAATTGCAGTTTCATTCGCCCACGCACTTAATGATTTGATACAAGGTATCATCCCTGCTATATATCCGCAGTTAGAGCAGAAGTTTAGTTTGTCAATGGCACAGATAGGTCTCATTACTTTATGCTTTCAATTGTCTGCCTCAATATTTCAGCCTCTTGTGGGTTTTTACACAGATAAGAATCCTAAGCCATTTTCGCAAGTTATTGGGATGTTCTTCTCTTCTCTAGGAATTGTGATGCTTTCTTTAGCGCCGACTTATTTGTGGATTTTGTTTGGAGCTACATTGGTTGGCATAGGATCATCTGTATTTCATCCAGAATCTGCCAGGATTGCATTTTTGGCATCGGGTGGAAAGCGAAGTATGGCTCAGTCGATATTCCAAATTGGAGGAAATACTGGTGTTGCTATTTCTCCGCTGTTGGTTGCATTAATAGTCATACCTAATGGCCAAGGGCATATAATATGGTTTTTGTTATTTGCTCTACTAGCAGTTGTGATTTTATTATATGTAGCAAAATGGAGAATTGAGGTTTTAAAACTCCCTAATGAGCTTGTTAATAAGGAAATCAAAGTTCATCATTTGTCTTCCTCCAAAGTTGAGATTTCTGTAGGAATTCTGTTATTATTGATTTTCTCTAAATATTTCTACATGGCTAGTATCACAAGCTATTTCCAGTTCTATACACTAGACAAATTCCATTTTTCAGAAGTTCAGGCTCAAGTATATTTATTTTATTTTCTTATTGCCGCTGCTGTTGGAACTTTGTTGGGTGGCTATTTTGGAGATAAGTATGGTCGAAAGCCTGTTATATGGTTTTCAATTTTGGGCGCAGCTCCGTTCACACTTGCAATGCCATATCTTAATGCTACTTTTACTGCAATATTTATTGTTATTATTGGTTTGATAATATCTTCAGCGTTCCCTGCCATAATTGTTTATGCACAAGAGTTATTGCCAAAGAAGCTGGGTATGGTGTCTGGCTTGTTTTATGGATTTGCTTTCGGGATGGGTGGTTTAGGTTCTGCAATTCTTGGTTTTGTGGCTGATGCTACAAGTGTAAACTTTGTGTATCATATTTGCGCCTATTTACCTCTGATAGGATTAGTAGCTTATTTCCTCCCTAATCTGAAAAAGACAAATGCAGAATAAAAGCATTTGAGTTTTTTTGATAAATAATAAGGGGTGAGATTTTTTTAATCTTACCCCTTATTGTGTTCATTATTGTTGTCCCGTTTATAAGAAAGAACTGTATATAATATCCAGTTTGAGTTTTTTGGGATTATTACTTATTATTGTTGCTGTAGGTTTCATCTGATTATATATTGCAGATGGAACTTGACTGCCCGACTGAGTTGCTGTATAGGAAACATCTACAGGTATAATATGAAAGACCTGATCTAGAGGCTTTGTATTATCTTCTTTGTGTAGCTTGTTATAATGATTTATAAGTGCTGCAACATTGCCAAAATTATAAGATTGTGTGTTTTTGTCTAGAGTTGCAACAAAACTAGTTATATTATCAGGCAATTTCCCATTTTCAAAGAATGTCTTTATAGAATCTTTTTGTATTAACAATAAACTCTGCGGTGGGCTTAGTTTAACTCTGTCATCTTGAATCGAGTTCGCCAATGTATGAACAGTTAATTTTGCCTGATTTAAGGCGCCGCTTGATAGTATAGAAGTCAATTCAGAAATTGGTATATAAAGCTCTGTGTTTACTCCTGCTGGGCTTTTTAGATATGACCCATCTTCTGAAGGAGTTAAATGTAAATTATCATCGTTCTCAACATGATTGATTTGTGTTACCTCCGGAGTGATATTCAATCTCCATTCTGATGTTCTGATTGTATCAGTTTTTTGTGATGATCCATTTTTATCCAAATAGCTATAGAATACTTTTAAAGAAGTCAGATTGACATTTAGGATTGTACTGCTACCAAAGTTGGTAGTAACATACAGTCCAGGAAAAAGCTCTCTGAATGTTTCACTATCTTTTAGTGCACCATGATCTGGTTTTTTGTATTCATCCAAAAATGATTGGCCAATTTCAATTGGAAGAGGGGCGTTTATCTCGTAAACTTTTATTTCCTGAATACTAGTGCCAGAGTAGTATGTTTCTGTTCTGTATGTGTTATTTTTACCAGTAAATGTTTTTAGTCCCAAAGTCTTGGTCATATCCGAATATTCTTCAGGATTAAAGTTTGTGTATTTTTTACCTTTTGGAAGTTCTTTTATAACTTCATGAACTGCTAGCTGCATTGGTGCAAGCGAGTCTCCCAACATAGATGTGTACGACACAGTAAGACGAACAGAGTCAATAACTGCATCTTTTTTAAACTCCATTGTTTCAGGATAATAAAACTCACCTATATAATCAGATTTTATTGATCCAAATATAGGATCTATGTATTCTCCAAGAATTGGATATTTGGTTTTTGAGTATACAGAGTCAACTTTAACAGTTTTAGATGTTAATACAAGAGTATCAGTTCCAACATACACTTTGTCGTTATCGGGTTGTACTGAAAGCCCAAGTTTATCTAAAGTGTCGTTACAGGAAATGAATAATGTAGTTGCTGCTATTAAAAGCAATGCAAATGAGGTTTGTAGTTTCATTAGTTTTAATAATATAAGACCACAAATATCTATAAAATAATTATATAAAAAAAGCCCAAAACGGGCTTTCTTAATTATTTTATAGATATTTGTCATAGATGACAATTGTTAATGCTTAATCATTTTCTAATTATGATAAATTATGCGTCAACCTTTTTATAAAATTCTTCTACTTTAGATGCTTTTTCATCAAATTCTTCTGTGTATTCCAAATGAGGAATATCTTTTCCTTTGATGTATTTATCTATTTCAGGATTTATGCTTTTACTTGCGGATATCACTCCATCAGAATAGTCTATGGCTAGTTTTGTCAATCCCACGTAGTCTATTTCACCACGTTTTGCAACCTCTGCTATTTCATTATCTCCAATTGTGTCAAATCTAAGCTTTTCTGCAAATCCGTTGTTGAATGATTTTTTAAAGTCTTCGTCATATACTGAATATACTACTTTTGCATTTTTCAAGCATGGATCATCTTTATATCCTTTTTTGATATAGAGTGGTGCCAATGCCGAAAACCATCCATGACAATGAATGATGTCTGGTACCCAGCGTAGTTTTTTAATTGTTTCCATTACTCCACGGATAAAAAAGATGCTTCTTTCATCATTATCATCATACTCAACTCCTTTGCTATCATTCAAAACCTCACGATTTTCAAAGTAGTCTTCGTTATCAATAAAGTAAACTTGCATTCTAGCTGATTGGATTGAAGCAACCTTAATAACAAGAGAGTGATCAGTATCATCAATAATTAGATTCATCCCTGATAGACGTATTACCTCATGCAATTGATTTCTTCTTTCGTTTATACTTCCATACTTAGGCATGAAAGTTCTGATCTCGTGTCCTCTTTCTTGGATAGCTTGGGGTAAATGTCTTGAAATATTGGAAATTTCCGTCTCAGGTAGATAAGGAAGTATTTCTTGTGTAATGTACAGAATCTTTTTTTGGCTCATTTTTTCTTTTAAACTTTGTTTATTACAAAGATAATAAAAAAAAATGTGATATATACAAGTATTTACATCTAGTTTGTCTTGTTTTCAGATTATTACCTATAATGATGGTCTAAATTAATGATTTGTATACGTCCTAATTTATTATTTAGTTTTTTATGTCGTGAAAATTTTGTTGCTTTGCACTTCCTAATTTTGAATATTGGAAGTAGTGTTATTTTCTGATTCTGATTATTCATATCTAAATTAACGTTTTAAGAGTTTTCAAAGTGTATTCTAACAAGCATATAGCAAAAATCAGTCTGCCCATACTACTTAGTCTGTTAGCGCAGAATGTTATTCAAGTCATTGACACCGCCTTTCTTGGAAGAGTGGGCGAGGTGGAGCTTGGTGCATCAGCATTGGCAGGAATTATATATATTGCAATATATACTATAGGCTTTGGTTTTAGTATGGGGTCGCAGATATTAATCGGCAGACGGAATGGTGAAAAAAATTATGACAAGATTGGTGAAATAGTTATTCAGGGGATTCTCTTTTTGTTAATTCCTGCAGTATTGTTAATCTTTGCTTTCAAAATGGGATTCACTGATGTGGTTCTCAAAATATTTAAATCTGAAAATATTAGTATTGCAGTATCTGATTATCTAGACTGGCGTGTCTATGGTTTTGTGTTTGCATTCACAAATAGTTCTTTTCGTGCTTTCTACATAGGTGTAGCCCGTACAAAAGTCTTGATCACTAGTTCAGTAGTGATGGCAATCGTGAATATAATACTTGATTATGCTCTTATATTTGGACATTTTGGGTTGCCCGAAATGGGGATTGCAGGTGCAGCTCTTGCATCGGTTGTGGCTGAGGCCAGTGCTACTCTGTTTTTTATAATATATACAAAACGTAAGATTGATATTAAGAAGTATGGTTTTACGAAGATAGCTTTTGATTGGGCTGTTGTAAAACGAGTTTTAGATATTTCAATTTATATGATGGTGCAGTATATGTTGTCAATTGTAACTTGGATGATGTTCTTCGTATTTATTGAGAACTACATGGGCGAGAGATCTTTGGCAGTAACCAACATAATCCGGAGTATATACACAATTATTACTTTGCCCACTAATGCTCTTGCTGCTGCGGCTAATACTCTTGTCAGTAATACAATAGGAGCAGGAAAGAAAGATCAAGTGCTGGGTCTGATTAAACGAATATCAATTATGAGTCTGACTTCTATGTTGATTCTAATTTTAATCATGGTATTTTCTCCTAGCACCTTCATTCATATCTATACTAATGACATTAATCTGATAAATGATACCATATCCCCATTCTATGTTTTGTTGTTAACTTTGCCAATATACGCTATCGCTAACGTTACGTTTAGTGGATTGTCTGGAACAGGAAATACCCGCACTGCTTTAGTGTTTGATCTAGTAGCAATCAGTAGTTATTTTGTATATGCATGGTTTATAATCGTATTTATGCGAATGTCATTAAATTGGGCATGGACAACAGAACTTGTATATTGGGGCATACTTACTATTTCTTCCATAATATATTTGAGAAGTAAGAAATGGATGGAAAAGGTTATTTAGTTTGATGCCTTTCAACTCCTTTATGCTTTAAATATCTTTATTTTAGATAGCTACTATTTAATTAATCCCCTTTGATAATTTTAACTATAATGTTTGTGATTATGTGGTTTTTGCATATTGTATTTATTAACATTGTGATTTTTAGAACTGTTAAATAATATAAACAAATGCTCTGATTTATATGTGTTGATCTTAAAGGTCTGGTTCGAAGTGTTTTGTGTATGTTAAATCTTAAATGTTAACGGTGCCGTGATGTGCTGGATGCTTGAAAACTCTTGAAAAACTGGATCTGTGACCTCATTATTTGATAAACTCGCTTGGATTTATAAGGTTATGTACTCTGGTTAACATAAACTCACTTGGTTTTCTTCTCTGAAAGCGCTATTTTAGTTAAAAAACAAAAATGTTAAAGTGAAAATGATATCACGAAAACACCTCTACAAAAGTTTTTGTTTTGCCGTCACGTAACGGCGACACAAAAACTCTCCATTTTATACCTTCGTCGCATCATTTTATAACCAAAATATCACACGTTAAGTCTAAATTTTACGATATATAACATATGTTTCTCGAAAAGTATGTAAAATTTGTAAATGGGGCTATAAAA
>CAYFTB010000079.1:0-10941 GCA_964345875.1 uncultured Proteiniphilum sp. | reverse complement strand
GGGAAATAAAAAAAGTGTTTTTATAGCATTTGCAAGGGTTTTGGATAAGCAAAAAGAATAGAAATGGGCAGTTATATCAATATTGAGAGATATTATTATACAAAATCATACAAACGCATATCAAATCATTATTCTAATGCATAATTCTGTATAGCAGCTCTTTAAGTAGCTCACCATGAGAAGCAGAAACATTTCCGATACCTTTCATTTTAGCATCGAAAATTCTTAATTCAGAAATAATGCTCATCACTTTGGCGGCCGAATAATTGCGTAAGCCAATCATATAGTCCTTTGCAAAAAAAGCAGATTTGAGATTGAGAAGAGACATTACTGATTGCTCATTTTTGTTTGGTAACCAATAGCATTCCAGCAAGTTATTGAAATAATTAAACAACAAAGCAAGGGTAACAATTGTGGGATTATCTTTAGGATTCTTATTAAAATAGTCTGCAATCTTGTTTGCAGCAGCAACATCTTTGCTTACCACTGATTTGAGAAGCTCAAAATTATTGAAATCTTTACTAACCCCGATATTCTTCTCCACTAGATCGGCGTTAATAATTTTTTCATCTTTACCCAATGAAATCTCCAATTTGATCATCTCCTGATTCAGTTTGCTGATATCATTACCTACATGGTCTGTTATCATTTGAGCAGATTTGTCATCGATCTTAATCTTTTTACCAGCAAAATAGCTCTTAATATATGGAGGAACTTGGTTGTCATACAGCTTTTTGGACTCGAACACCACTCCATCATTATTTTTGATGTTTTTAAAAACAGCTTTACGCCCGTCAAGCTTCTTATGCTTATAGTTTATCACCAAAATGGTAGATTTTAGGGGCTTTTTAGCATAGTGTTCTAGTAAATCAAAGTTATCAAGCTCCTGTGCTTCTTTAATAACTATCAGCTGATACTCTGACATCATCGGAAATCTTCGTGCAGAAGCAATTATATTATTTACTTCAGAATCAACACCATAGAATGTAAGAAAATTGAAGTCACGCTCCTGCTCTGTCAAAACTGTATCAACCAAAAGATCAGTTAGCTGATCAATAAAAAAAGCTTCGTCACCCATAAACAGATATATGGGTGCAAAATTTCTATTAAGGATATCTCTTTTTATTGTTTCGTAAGTTGGTGAAGCAGCCATATTTATATATTAAAAATCAAATCTTAAATGTTTAATTGTTGTTCCATTATTTATAAGTGTAGTCAGGGTCTTTATTCCAATTTTGACATGCTCTTCTACAAATTGTTCGGTAATAATTTTATCACTCTTATCAGTTTTAACTCCCGACGAAATCATTGGCTGATCTGTAACCAGCAGCAATGCACCAGTTGAGATATGATTAGCAAATCCACAGATAAATAAAGTAGCCGTTTCCATGTCCACAGCCAGCACACGAAGTCTTCGCAAGTATTCTTTAAAGCTATCATCATATTCCCACACACGGCGATTGGTGGTATAGACGGTTCCAGTCCAATAATCTCTGCCAAAATCACGAATATTGGAGGATGCAGATCTAAGAAGACTAAAAGCTGGAAGAGAAGGCACTTCGGGAGGGAAATAATCGTTGGATGTACCCTCGCCTCTTATGGCCGCAATTGGCAATACATAGTTTCCAAGCTGGCTTTGAGGCTTCACACCTCCACATTTGCCAAGAAAAAGCACTGCTGTGGGCGATATAGCACTCAGAAGATCCATTATGGTGGCTGCATTAGCACTTCCCATACCAAAATTGATAATAGTTATTCCATTAGCAGACGAGCTCGGCATATTGGCGTCAAGTCCCAAGATGGGTGCGTTGAAATGTTCTGCAAATATCTCTACATATTTTTGAAAGTTTGTGAGCAAAATATACTTTGTGAAATCTTCTAAAGGTCGCTTAGTATATCTGGGAAGCCAATTCTCTACTATATCTTGTTTTGTCCTCATATTTCCGTTATTTTTGTCAAAAATATCACTTGTTACAATAAACAAAGATACAATATGTACTCATTAAACCTACCCAATTTTGATGTAAAAATAAGGAAATCAGAATCCATTACCGAAATATTTGATAAACTTCGTAAAAAATATCTAGAGCTAACTCCTGAGGAATGGGTTAGACAACACTTTGTTAACTACCTGATTAGCAACAAAGGATATCCAGAAACATTGATGGCAAATGAAGTTGCAATTAAGCTAAACAGCCTGACAAGAAGATGCGACACAATAGTATATAATAATAAAATAGAGCCAATTGCAATATGCGAATATAAAAATCCCGAAATTGAGATTAATCAGGATACATTTGATCAAATTTTAAGATACAATATTGTTCTGAAAGTAAAATATCTGATAGTATCAAACGGAATAAATCATTATTGCTGCAAAATCAATTATGAAGATTTGGGATATTCTTTTTTGACAGATATTCCTGATTACAAAGATATTATATAAAAGCGGTGCAATAATTATACAATATTATTTTCTGACCACATACAGCTGAAAATTCTCATATTTACGAACAATTACAGCTTCGCCCTTTTCAATAAAATCACTCATTGATATGGCATCGTAATATTTATCATCCAAAAGAACTTTTCCAGAAGGACGAAGAACAGTGGCTGCAACTCCTTCATGTCCTACTAAAGAAACTGGTTCCATCGGAACTGAAAAATATCCCTCCTGATCAGCTCCCAAAGCAATATTCTTGAATAAACCCGGCTTGCCTATCTTATTTGAGAAGTATATAATCAGAACCAATCCACATCCAAAGCCTGCTACAACAATCATAGTGGCTCTGAAAAGTTCTTTGCCAGAGATATTGCTAAAATCAAAATGAATATTGCCGATTTGCGACAGCACCAAAGATCCTATAATCATAACTATACCCGAAATACCAACAAAACCAAAGCCAGGGATTACAAATATTTCAAAAACAACCAATATCAGACCAAGAACAAAAACTAGTACTTCCCAATTTTGAGCATATCCAGTCAGATAAAGAGGTGTGAAATATAAAATTGCAGCCGTTAGAGCAATAGCAGTAGGAAAACCAATTCCGGGTGATTGTAATTCGAAATAGATACCTCCTATTATTAGCATTATGAGAATCACTTGCAGCATGCTATTCATTAAAAACCCTTTAACTTTGTCATACACACTGGGATTATAAACAAAAACATCATAATTACTGAATCCCAAATGCTTTACAGATATTTCATTAATATTTTCAACAATCCCGTCACAATATCCCAGTTCTAAAGCTTGATTTGCAGTCAAAGTAAGAATCTGAGTGGAATCTACATAGCCAGGAATTACTACATGTTCCGACACCATAGCTTCGGCAATTATCGGATTTCTTTTCCATTCAGTAGTGAATTCATTATTATTGAATATTGTGTCCTTGCCATGACTCTCGGCGGTTGCCCTCATTATACCCCTCATGTAGGATTGATATTTGTCAGGAGCTTTCATCCCATCATCACCATTAACTACAGTGGCTGCACCAATTGATGCACTACTTCTCATAAAAATACTGTCGCACGCAATTGCTATAAGAGCACCTGCAGATGCCGCATTGTTATCAATAAAAACATATACTGGTAATGGATAATTAAGAATAGACGTTCTCATTGAATCAGCCTCCTTCACGGCACCTCCATAAGTATTCATATGTATCAAAACACAATCGGCGTTCTTATTCAATGCATCGTGCATCCCGTTTTTCAGATAAATCAAAGAGTTACTGCCGATATTACCATTAATATTTATCTTATAAATAAGATGACTTTCGGCTTGAGCAACAAGATTAAGCGTTGACAGGAAAGAGATCAAAAGAAATATGCTTTTAATAGTTTTCATCGTCTTAAAAATCAAATATACACAAAGATAGTCGTATTATAACACAAATTCATGGTAAATATAAGAAAATAGTGCTATATTTGTCTTTCATTTTAAATCTACATTTTAAAATATACTATGTATAGAATTATAATTAGCTTAAGTTCAAACAGCTATGCAAAGTTAAATATAGACAAAGCAAAACGAATGCTTACCTATATTTTCCCAGATATTAGGTTTTCAAATTCAATAATTTCACTTTCAGATAATAATGAGAATGAATTCCCTTATAGAAATGTTTTAGGAGTCTTTTATGATGAAGTTCCCATCAAGGAATTAGTAAGAAAATTGAAGGAAATAGAGTATTCTGTAGGTCGATTACCTAAGGATAAGGAAACGGGCAAAATTATTATTGATATTGATTTGTTGCAATATGGAGATTTCTTTACTCGTGAGGAAGATATGGAAAAACAGCATATCAAAGAACTAATGACAGAGATAGGAAAATTAGAATAGTCTCTGTCAAAAGGTTGCATAATTGATTATGGATACTTATATCGAACTAAAAAGAATGGTTTTCTATGCCAATCATGGCGTTATGCCCGAAGAAAACCTTATTGGCAATAAATTTGAAGTAAATCTGAAGCTGAAGTACAACTTTATAGCTGCTTGTCAAAGTGACAATGTCAATGACACACTAAATTATGCCGAAGTATTTGATGTAGTCAAAAAGGAAATGCAAATAACATCAAAATTACTTGAACACGTTGCCAATAGAATCTTCGCTAGTCTTAAAGAAAAGTTTTGTGATATTACAATAGTAGAACTTAGACTTGCAAAATTTAACCCTCCGGTTGACGGAGAGGTAGAAAAGGCAGAAGTAATATTAATGGAACGATAGAACTACTGGTACATCGCAAAACACAAAATACTGACATACCGTCTAATATTCTCATTTTCACGATACAAACTATTAAATTGAACCTTTTGTACTACCATTTGTTCAAACACCGAATAGAAATAACATTTTAGGAAATATCTTCCTGGGACTACGTTACATATAATACTGCTAATTATTATAATAGAAAAATGAGTATACAAATTTTTGAGAATATTGAACAGCTAAACAAATCATTCACAGAGTTAATTAAAAAAACCTTATCGGACAATAACAGAGTAACAATTGCTTTATCTGGAGGAAGTACACCTAAAGCAATTTTTAAATATTGGGCTGAAAATCATAGGAGTGATATCGATTGGCAATCTGTTTTTTTATTCTGGGGAGATGAAAGATGCGTGCCACCTACAGATGATCAGAGCAACTACAAAATGACAAAAGAGTCACTAATTGACCATGTGCCCATTCCTTCAAAAAATATTTTCAGAATCAAAGGTGAAAACAATCCAGTGGCTGAAGCTAAGAGATATTCAAATGTACTGGAAATGGAAGTGGATATGGTAAATGATTTTCCATCATTTGATTTAGTCATCCTAGGAATGGGAGATGATGGACACACTGCATCTATATTTCCTAATCAAATGGAGCTTTGGGATAGTAATGAGTATTGTGTTGTTGCCTCACATCCTGAAAGTGGACAAAAAAGAGTTAGCATCACGGGAGGTGTAATAAATAACGCTAAAAGGGTTGCATTTCTAGTTACTGGTGCCAACAAAGCCGAAAAAATTAAATTAATTCTCGGAAAATCAAGCCCAGAGATCAAAAATAAATTTCCTGCTGCAAAAGTTGACCCAACTAGTGGCAATTTAGATTGGTATTTAGATAAAGATTCAGCAAAGCTATTATAAAATAGCTTTGCAATTATTTAATAAACTATACCGTCTTAATACGATAATGGCAATTTACTCTGCCCTTTTCCATATTTGACAGTTTATTTTTAATCATACGTTTTCTTAGTGGTGAGATTTTATCGATAAATAAAACTCCTTCGATATGATCATACTCATGTTGGATAACGCGAGCCATAAAACCAGTATATTCTTCTATCTTCTCTTCAAGGCTCTCATCCAGATATTTAATGACAATTTTATCTTCTCTCGGAACCTTCTCATTTATTCCTGGTATACTCAAACATCCTTCATCTACAAGTTCAACATCACCTGATCTTTCAGTAATTTCAGCATTAATAAATGCCTTTTTAAATCCTTTAAACTCTGGATGCTCATCATTAGCAATTGGATCTAAATCAACTACAAAAATACGATCATTCAATCCTATCTGAGGTCCCGCTAATCCTATTCCCTCGGCATCATACATTGTTTCGAACATGTTGTTAATCAACTCACCTAAGTCAGTATTTTTATCAACATCAATATTTTTTGCAACTTTTCTCAATACAGGTTGCCCGTATATATAAATAGGTAAAATCATAATTATATTAGTAATAATCTCTTTAATTCTGAAAACTTTAAAACACTAAAACTATCTTTTGCTCTCCATATAACTCTGAAGTATGATTGTAGCACTTATTTCATCTACTAGTGCTTTGTTCATTCTCTTCTTTTTACTTAATCCACCATCTATCATAGTTCTCTGAGCAATTTTAGAAGTAAAACGTTCGTCGTAATATTCTATAGGAATACTAGGGAATTGCTTTTCAAATCTCTTAGCAAACTCTTCCACTCTTGCCATATTTTCAGACGGCTCATTATTTAGTTGCTTTGGAAGACCAATGATTACTAATTCAACAGTCTCTTTTTCTAGATAGGTCTTCAAAAAATCAAATATTTTATGAGTCTCTACTGTTGTCAGGCCATTAGCAATAATTTGTAAATTATCACTTACCGCAATCCCTACTCGCTTTTTACCATAATCAATTGCTAGTAATCTACTCATAAATTATATTTCAAATTTTTTACGTCGCAACTCAAAGTCACGTCCCAGATATTTTTCTCTAACAACAGGATTTCCAGCTAATTCTTCGGCAGTACCTTGAAATAGCACACGCCCTTCGAATAACAAATATGCACGGTCTGTGATACTTAATGTTTCGTCAACATTATGGTCGGTAATTAATATCCCGATATTTCTATATTTTAATTTAGCCACAATAGATTGAATATCCTGTACAGCAATAGGGTCGACACCAGCAAAAGGTTCATCAAGCATTATAAATCTTGGGTCTATTGCCAAACAACGGGCAATTTCTGATCGTCGGCGTTCACCACCCGAAAGACGATCTCCTAAGTTTTTTCTTACCTTTTCCAACCCAAACTCTGAAATTAATTCTTCTAATTTTCTGTGTTGCTCTTTAGGTGTCTTATTTGTAAATTCAAGTACTGATTTAATATTATCTTCCACTGTCATTTTTCTGAAAATAGAAGCCTCTTGTGCCAAGTAACCTATACCAAATTGAGCACGCTTATATACAGGAAATTTTGTTATATCATGGTGTCCCAAGAATATCTTACCCTCATTCGGAACAATAAGACCAACCGTCATATAAAAAGTAGTAGTCTTCCCCGCCCCATTTGGCCCCAACAAACCTACAATCTCGCCTTGTTTCAAATTAATCGAAACATGGTTTACGACTGTACGCTTACCATATTTTTTTACTAAGTCTTCAGTTCTTAAAACCAACTGTCCATCATCTAATAAAGTATTAATTTCAGTATCAATCTCTTTTAGATTATAATCAGAAGATTTCTCTTGAATCAAGTTTTCGCTCATTCTCACTTTATTTTGTGCAAATTTACATGTTTTTATTGGAATTCCTCATACTTAGAAGATTATAATATCGGCATGTGGTGTTTATCATATAGTTATATCTAGCCTGATAGCTCCGAGCAAAGCTTCAGGGTAATTGCGATAATTAAATCTATGAACATATTCCAAGCGTAATAATCCTAGAATATTAGTAATACCCACTGTCCCCTCAATATATGGTACATACCTTTCATATTCGTGACTCAATACAGGGAAAGCAAAAAGAAAATTATCTTCTGTTGGCTTATTTTTATTGCTTAGACGACCATAAGTTGCACGAATTGATACCAATTCCTTTATTCCTAGCTTATTTAATATTGGCAACTTATAGAATAATAGTTTCTGACCAACAAAAATTGCTCTAGCGGTAATTTGTTCATCTGCAACAAACTCTAAAGATCTATTAAGAAAAAAAGCATTGTTCTCAATATTAAACCTATGTCTTTGATTAGGATATACTAAAAGAGGAAACGGAACAGGATTCCAAATTTTTGAATATTCCATTACTACATCCAAATTTGCTATTTCAGAAATTTCAAAGCGTTTTTGTAAAGAAACCTCACTCCTATTATATGCATAGTCACCTCCAACAAAATCTTTAAATCCAATAGAATGTGACAAATAAAATAATGGGGATGTTAAGTTCTTGGGGATTCTTCTACGACTTGAGTGAGAATAAGATTGATTCCCATTATATATAAATGAAGCACCTACTTCAAAGTTATTTAACTGATAATTGTTATTTCCAGTACCATCTATTTTAGTTGCAAAGCTTAGATCTCCCTGTGGTATAATATTTGATTTACGCAACCATATAGAATGCCCTAATCCGTTTATATATTCTTTTTCATAGTTTAATTCTAAGAACTTACGATACGTAGTTTCGTTTTCAGACCTTTTATAGGTTACAAGTAATAAATCATTAACTGCACGTGGATGTATCTCTCCTGGCGAAAAAATATCATTCTCGTATATTAATCTAATATTATTTTTGGGAAACTCAGTATCAGAATATTCTTTAGATAAAAATGAATATATAGCCTCTCCTCTGTATTTTAGCTTTCTATCTTTAAATCCATATGCGGCATAACCCTTAACAAAGAAAAACGGACTTAGTCTTGAATTAGAAGCTATCCCACCTCTTAAACGAAAACCTTCGATAGGATTAATAGTTGGAATTGTTTGTAACCTCCCAAAATCAAATTTATTGGTTTCCTTATTTCCAAGAGCAACCCAATCATTCATTACAAAGTCTATAGCTTTATTCAAAACCCCTACAAAACCTTTACCATTAACATCACTGATGTCACGATCAAGCGTATTCTCTTTTTGTAGAAATATCTCTATTTTGGGAGCATAAATAACATTCAAAGGAACACTAAACTCTTCAAATCCCTCTTTAATAATTATCAAATTATTATTTAGCAAAGAATCAGGGATAATAATAGAAAATCCTCCAATAGTATTAGTAACCGTTTTATAGCGGCTGTCTTTAATATAGACAGCCGCATCCGAAATCGGTGTATCAACATTTATATCACCTTCATATACGACACCTTCCAAAACAATGGATTGCGAATATATGATCTGGCAAATAAAAAAGCTTATTATAAATAGAAATGGTCTGCCCATACCCTATTTTTTATCCTATAGTTTACGATATCTAACACGTTTGGGCTCAACATTACCAAGTCTCATTTTTTTATTTTCTTCGTATTCACTATAAGAACCTTCGAAATAAAAAACTTCTGAATTGCCTTCAAAAGCTAAAATATGAGTACAAATTCTGTCCAAGAACCAACGGTCGTGAGATATTACAACTGCACATCCTGCAAAGTTCTCAAGTCCCTCCTCTAATGCTCTAAGTGTATTCACATCAATATCATTGGTAGGCTCATCAAGAAGCAGAACATTAGCTTCTGCTTTCAAAGTTAGTGCCATATGTAGCCTATTTCTCTCCCCTCCAGACAATACACCACATAGCTTTTCCTGATCTGCTCCTGTAAAGTTGAATCTAGATAAATATGCACGTGAATTTATATCTCTACCTCCTACTCTTATAAACTCAGAACCATCAGAAACAACTTGATAAACAGTTTTGTTAGGATTGATTGCCTCATGTGCTTGATCCACATAAGCAGTTACTACCGTCTCGCCAACTTCAAATGTACCTTTATCAACTTGTTCGATACCTTGAATCATTCTAAACAATGTAGTTTTTCCAGCACCATTAGGGCCTATAACACCTACAATTCCATTAGGAGGTAACACAAAGTTTAAATTGTCAAATAATAGCTTATCGCCAAATGCTTTTGACACACCATGAGCTTCAATTACTTTATTTCCCAATCTTGGTCCGTTAGGAATAAAAATCTCCAATCTTTCCTCTCGTTCCTTTTGATCTTGATTCAGTAATTGTTCATACGAGTTTAACCTTGCCTTACCCTTTGCATGTCTAGCTTTGGGTGCCAAATTAATCCATTCCAACTCACGTTCTAAAGTTTTTCGACGCTTGCTCGCTTGCTTTTCCTCCTGCTCCATTCGCTTTGTCTTTTGCTCTAGCCATGATGTATAATTACCTTTCCATGGGATACCTTCTCCTCTGTCAAGTTCTAAAATCCAACCAGCTACGTGATCTAAGAAGTATCTATCGTGAGTGATACAAATTACGGTACCTTTATATTGCTGTAAGTGTTGTTCAAGCCAATCTATTGACTCTGCATCCAAATGGTTGGTAGGCTCATCTAATAACAGAACATCTGGTTCCTGAAGTAATAATCTGCACAAAGCAACTCGACGACTTTCTCCTCCTGATAATTCTCCAATTAATTGCTCTTCGGGAGGACATCTTAAAGCATCCATAGCTCTTTCCAGGCGATTATCAATATTCCATGCATCAACAGCATCTAATTGATCTTGAAGAACAGCTTGTCTATCAAAAAGCTGATTCATTTTATCTTCATTCTCATAATATTCAGGCAAACCAAACTTAAGGTTTATATCCTCGTATTCCGAAAGCATATCCATTATTGGCTGAACACCTTCTCTTACAATTTCAATTACAGTTTTTGATGAATCAAACTTTGGGTCTTGTTCTAAGTATCCTACTGAAAAACTCTTATCAGATGCAATTTCGCCTTGATATTGTTTCTCTACACCTGCAATTATTTTTAAGAGAGTAGATTTTCCAGAACCATTAAGACCAATAATTCCAATCTTTGCTCCATAGAAAAATGAAAGATAAATATCTTTTAGCACTTGTTTATGAGGTGGAAAAGTCTTACTTACACCCACCATCGAAAAAATTATTTTTTTATCGTCTGACATATCTTTGTGTTAATTAAATGTGATATTCTGCACAATGCGCAAAAATACAAAAAATACA
>CAYFTB010000078.1:0-11233 GCA_964345875.1 uncultured Proteiniphilum sp. | reverse complement strand
AAAAACGTTCGTATGAATATAGTTGGGTTGTGAAATAATCAGCACAACCCAACTAAAAAAGTTAGAGCTAAAACAACACCACCACTATGTAAGCGAAACAAAGATCAATCTGCACGTCTGGCATTTAGACATAAATTAGGTATTAGATAAAAAAAGGTGCTATGATTAGATTATTCAAAACATATATCCCAACGATGCAGTTGCCGTCCACATATGCGTGATAGGCTTTATGATTGTGCTATTGGATGCGATTCCATAGGCTGCCATGTTGTTGAGTATTTGACGAAATCCGACACCAAGAGTTATCCCATTTGCAACTTCTATGCCCGCTTCGGCAGCCAAACCGAAATTCCAACGTTGTTGCAGATGAATATTGCTTTCATCCTTATCAAAAATACGTACTTTGTAGTCATACAAACTCCACTTCAGTTTCAAAGGATTTTCGCCTGCCATAGAAAGATGCTCAAACATTTCTGCCTTCAATGCATAGGAGGCAAATCCGCCACCCATAAAGTAAAATTTGATATGGGGAGAGACGTTGAGCTTTACTTTTGCATACAGTGGCAATTGAACTGTGTGCATATTCAGATGCCCAGCTACGGAAATATCTTCAGCTATATTAAACCAATGTTTAAACTGTTCAGGATTTATGTTGGCTCCACTATTAAAATAAATAAGTTCGCCATGCAACCCCACGTGGCTTGAAAACATATACTCTGCCATAAAACCAGCATGTGCACCCCACCGTGAGTTATAGCTGTCCAACTCTATGCCGTTGATATTCATACTTATTTGCGACAGATTGCCACCACCCTTTATTCCAGTGCGAAGTTGGGCAAAATTGGGCAGCACTGCTAAAAGCAGCACTGCTATAAAAATGATTCTTCTGATCATACTACCACGATTTAAAGCTTACAAATAAAGTAGCCATCAAGTTGGACAAACTACTAATATTATCTAACTCGTGGTTCTGCCCTTCAATATTAATGTCTTGTATGGTTCCATTTATATATGACAGCTTGAGTCCCACTCCTGTTTTGCTACTTACTTTATATTCTCCTGAAATTTCCACATTCATGCCAAGAGTTGTTTTCTTGCCAACTATATTACGTCCGCTCATGTTTGAGTCCTCATTAAATATGATGGGACCAAAGCCTACACTACTTAATAGCATAAAATTATTTGTTTCTTGGCGAGCCACAAAAGAGGGTCCAATGTAGATATAACTTTGTGTTACCTTTACATTCATTGGACTATCAAAATCAGGTATATTGACATTCTCTCCAGAAGTACTACTAGAATAGAAATTGGCATTTAGCCCTAATCCCCATGTTTCTTTGAAGAAATATTGAGCATCTGCATCAACAGTAAATCCGTGTCTAAGATTTTTGTTTAAGTTATCCAGACCAGTATCTCCAGTCTTTTCACTTTTACCCAAACGATAGGCATAGCCACCACCAATTGCAAAGCGGAAATCCTTATACTTGTGCACGGTTTGAGACTCCACTTCATAAGGCTTTGCCTGCTGTGCAGTTGCGGACAGAAAGAAAGCTACAAGAAAGAATGCAGTAATGCTGCTTGTTAAATAAATGCGTTTCATAAAAACAGTAGTTTTAAAAAGTGATTATTTCTTCTTTTTCTCAATTTGAATAACTTTGGGTCGGATGGTGTCATTAGATGCCGCGTCAATTATAAAAAACTCAGGTATTTGCGTGGCTTCGTCCGTTATGGGCATAATGGTGTAAACTTTGCCTTGTTCTACCAAAAATGTGAGCTTATAATGGGTGTGGGGACTATTAGACTCGGCTATAGATGCGCCGATTACGCCAAACATGGCACCCGCCATGGCCGATTTGTCTTTCCATTGCTGAAAATGACGAATTTCAATTGTCCGCTCGCCCTGTTTCACATCCACATATTTAGGGAATCCCTTCATGTAGCTGCCTACACTTAGTGAGTCAACCCGTACCAGCATCGCCATTTCTAAGGTTTTCTTATTTTTGATCCTGAGTTTGTGTGTGCCCTGATGGATTCGCGCGATGTCTGTAGCTGCCAATTTATCCCCTTGATAACCTTTTGTGCTGGCACAGCTTGTTGTAAGTGCGATACAGGCAATAAACAGTGTAAAGAATAGTAGTTTAGTTTTCATTAAGATAATTTATTAGTTTTTTGAAATGATATAGTTTAGTTGTACAACCTCCATGCCAATGCAGGATGCCCACTAGTTACATAATAAAAGAAATAACATTAAAGCAACATCTACGATTTAATACTAATAGCCCACAAAGATATATCAATTTTATTAATTATTTGCTTTTTTTTGCAAATAGGTAAATTAATCTTCGTATCCACTCAACAAATTGAATCAAAAATATAGTATAGGTATTACACTGAGTTTAAATATATGTGTCTTTGTATGTAGTTTATTGGGTCTTAATCACAGTTGCCTACAAGGTATAACAAATACACATCTGTTTTTAATGAGAACAAATGTAGGGTGAAGAATGTCCTCACCACTAGAAGTAGAAATCAGATGATCATAAAAAGTATTATAGACGGTGGTTTTCGCAATATTGCAGAAATAATACTGTTAGCATATCACAAACAATCATAATTACATAAACCAATATGCAAGGTCTATTTCACAATACAGAACTAGTCTCCCTTACCCAAAAATGCCATACATAAATATTGCAAATATTGCAGTTGGAGCCACAAACTTCAAAATGAAGCTATAAGCTTTAAGGAAGCGTATACTAAACTTAATCTCACCATCATTAGTTAACTGAGCTTGAAGTATTTTCTTATCTAGATACCATCCCACAAATAGCGAAATAAACAAGCCTCCGACAGGAAGCATAATCTTGGCTGACACCATATCTAATATATTGAAAAACTGAGACGATACTGCAGAGAGAACACCAAAAAAGATAACACCCAACACAACGTACTGAAGAGCACGCTTACGAGTCATCTTATATTCTTCGTTTAGATAAACTGTGACAACCTCCATAAGTGATATGGTGGATGTGAGAGCGGCGATGGTGAGAAGAAGGAAGAAAAATGAAGACCAAATTGCAGAACCAGGCATTTGATTGAACAACTCGGGAATGGTAATAAATAAAAGACCTGGCCCACCCGCTACAAGATCGGACACGATTGTATCGGGACTACTAGTGAGAGCAAAAGCAGAGGCAAAAATTACTGTGCCTGCAAGCAAAGCCACGAGAGTGTCAAGGATTGAAACCTGCAATGCAGTTTTAGTGAGATTAGTATTCTTCTTAAAATATGATGAATAAGTAGTCATAGCACCCATCCCCAATGATAGAGAAAAGAATGCCTGCCCCATAGCATCAATGAATAGTGTGGACTTAACCTCTGAAAGGTTAGGCTTGAACAAGAATAATAATCCTTGACTAGCTCCTTCAAGGGTAACAGCCCTTATAGCCATCACTATAAGCAACACAAAAAGCATAGGCATCATGATTTTAGCTGATGCTTCTATCCCCTTTTGCACACCAGCATATATAAAATATGCGGTGAAACATACAAATACTAGCATCAAAACAATTTGCTTTCCTTTATTGGCTAATAGAAGATTAAAATTATCGTGAAAATTAGTTACGTCAGATATGCCACCAGTGATGGATTGAAGAAAATATGCCAATGTCCATCCACACACCACCATATAAAAACCCATTATAACAAAGCCAGTGAAGACTCCCAATCGTCCCACCCACTTCCATTGGGTTCCGGGAGATAAAACATGAAACGCCCCAGCCGTATTAGAGCGAGAAGATCGACCAATTGTGAACTCGGCAATCATGACGGGCATACCAAAGAAAAAAATGCATAAAAGATATACAATTATAAATATTGCACCGCCTCCATCCGCAGTTTCACTAGGAAAACGCCAAATATTACCTAACCCTACTGCCGAACCTGCTGCTGCAGCTATCATGCCAAGCTTTGATCCAAACTGAGATCTCTTTTCACTCATAATATAGTTTTGCTGTGATTTATCTTACAAAAACCCACTTATCATCTTCAGACAACTGTGGATAGAAAAAATAGCCTTCGTAGTCGAAAGCCTTTGCCTCTTCGGCCAAAACAAGTTTATTTTTGATTATAAAACGTGACATCATTCCTCGTGCCTTTTTGCTGTGAACAACAATCTGCTTTAGGTCATCTCCTTGCTGCTGCAAAAACACAATGTCAACTATTCTTACACCTTTAGGCAAAAGAGATTTGACAACAACTTTAGAATATTCCTTTGAGGCTAAATTGATAATCACGTTTTCATCAGTGGCTATTTTATCAGTCAAATACTTATTAAGCATTACACTCCAAAAATCATAAAGGCTTTTATACCCCTCCGGTTGAATCTTTCGCACCATCTCAAGACGATAAGGCTTTATCATATCAAACGGACGAAGTATTCCCCATAAACCAGAGATTAAATTAAGATGCTTTTGAGCATATTCAACATCTGCTTTGTCAAAATCATGAGCATTCAATCCCTTATAGGCTATGCCATTGTAAGCTAGCGAAGCTGCTCGCTCTGGAGTTCCACTGTGATTAAATGACTGAAACCAACCATATGCCTCGTTGGCAATATGGCGGTTAACCTTCATAATGCTGACAATATCATCAACCGACAATCTTTTACAAACATCTATCAATTGATCTGTCTGACTACCAAAAAGGGGGTCCGAAACATTAAAGTTTAAGTCTTTACCTTCAAAGTCTAAGAGCTTTGCCGGCGACATTATAATCTGCATATACTATTGTCTCTATAATCAATCTATATTCTCCACTCAGCACCATCTTTAGTATCCTTTACCTGAATACCAACTTTTTGCAACTGATCTCGAATCAAATCCGAAGTTGCCCAGTCTTTTTTCTCTCTTGAAGATTTTCGAATATCTAAAACCAATTCCATCAAACCCTCTATTACACCGCTTCCGGCAGCTGAGTCTGCCTCATCAACAAGTCCTAACACTTCAAACACAAAAGTATTCATCAACACACGCAAAGAGTCAATATCCCCGGAAGTTAATGACTCGGTCTTGTCTATGGCAGAATTAATTACTTTTACTGCTTCAAAAAGATGAGCCACTAAAGTGGGGGTATTAAAATCATCATTCATTGCATCATAACAATTACTGATAATCTTTGATATATCAACAGTTGAATTGGCAGATGGTTCTATCTTGCCGATCCTGCTAATACCCTCCATCATACGCTTGTATCCCTTTTCGGCTGCTTGTAGTGCTTCGTTTGAAAAATCAAGTGTACTGCGATAATGAGACTGGCACATAAAAAACCTTACAGTCATTGGTGAATAACCACGCTCAAGCAGTGGGTGATCTCCAGTGAACAATTCTCTTGGCAGAAAACCATTGCCTGCAGTTTTTGACATCCTCACTCCATTTACTGTAAGCATATTGGTGTGTACCCAATACTTGACAGGGTCAACATTATTACAAGCCTGCGACTGAGCAATTTCATTGGTGTGATGTGTGGCCTGCAAGTCCATACCACCACCATGTATATCAAATGTGTCGCCCAAATACTTGGCACTCATTGCAGAACATTCAATATGCCATCCTGGGAATCCCCATCCCCATGGAGAAGGCCATTGCATAATAGTTTCGGGCTTAGCTTTAATCCAAAGTGCAAAATCAAGACGACCTCGCTTCTCATCTTGTCCGCCAAGCTCTCTGGTTCCTTCAAGCAAGTCTTCTAGTTTACGATTGGTCAGAATACCATAATTGAATTCTTTACTATACTTCTCAACATCAAAATATACTGTTCCGTTGACTTCATAAGCATATCCGTTATTAATAATTTCCTTAATCATCTCTATCTGCTCCAAAATGTGTCCAGTGGCAGTAGGCTCTATGCTTGGTGGCAAGGTATTGAACTGACGCAGCACATCATGAAAACCAATAGTATATTTCTGAACAATCTCCATCGGCTCTAACTGTTCCAGACGTGCACGTTTGGAAAATTTATCATCTCCCTCATCATTATCTCCCTCTAGGTGTCCGGCATCAGTAATGTTGCGAACATACCTCACCTTATAACCTAAGTGAAGCAGATACCTGTATATAATGTCAAACGAAATGAATGTGCGACTATTTCCCAAATGCACATCACTATACACTGTGGGACCACACACATATAACCCTACAAAAGGAGGATTAACAGGTTCGAACACCTCTTTGGTACGAGAAAGAGTATTATATATAACCAGAGATTTTGAATTATTTACTTGCATATTTATTTGATATAAGTGAGAATATAGAAGTTGGCAAAATTACATATTAATGTGATAAGTATAAAAAGAAACATCCAAAAGATAAAAAATCAACACATTAATTTATCTTTTAATATCATTTTCATTACTTTCGCAACTTATTTCAAACTATCGTATTATTTAAACAATTTTAAACTACAAAACATGCTCAATCACATTAGACATTTTCTTCGTTCGTCTCTATCAACGAAAATGCCCTCCAAACTTTGTTTGATGATTGCATTAATCGTAACATCATCTAGTGCCTTTTCGCAAAACTTACAATTGCATTACGACACTCGTCATTCGCTTTATGGAGACAATGTGTCAAAAGAAAATTATTTAACAGCAACATTCGAAATGTTCAAACCTGATAAATGGGGGCAAACTTTTATGTTTATTGACTGTGACTTCAATTTCAACAAAAGAAATTCTGGTCTGGCATATGCCGAGATTTCAAGAGCCTTCAAAATTGGAGACTTTCCGTTGATGCCACACATAGAGTATAACGGTGGACTTGGATTAGTAAAAGGAACAGGTCTGGGATTTTCAATACCTAGCTCCTATATGGCTGGTGTACAATATCCTTTTCAATTAGGCAACTTCTTTATGGGCACTTATGTAGCCTACAAACTAAATGCATTCCCTAAGAACAGTCACGATGTGCAATGGACAGTAACTTGGACATCAACACTTGCAAACGGAAAAATATCTATTGGAGGATTTGCAGATTTGTGGACAGAGGATAAACAGTTCTCAGAAGGTAAGGATGCAAAGGGCAAAAAACTTATATTCATCAGCGAGCCACAATTCTGGTATAACATAACTGAAAACTTCTCAATAGGTACTGAAGTGGAACTAACTTACAACTTTGTAAATAAATTTACTGAGAATAAGTTTTATGCAATTCCAACCATAGCTACTAAATGGAACTTTTAATTATTGAATACTAAGATATTATGCTAGATAGAATTTTTAAATTACAAGAACACAACACGAATATTAGACGTGAGATACTTGCAGGTATTATTACCTTTCTCACGATGTCTTATATATTAATTGTAAACCCAAACATACTTAGTGCCGCAGGCATGGATCGCTCAGCATTATTTACTGCCACAGCGATAGCTAGTTTTATAGGAACTCTTTGCATGGCTCTAATTGCTCGTCTGCCAATAGCGGCAGCTCCGGGAATGGGATTAAACACATTCTTTGCTTTTTCAGTGGTGCTAGGATTGGGATATTCATGGCAGATGGCTCTTACAGCCGTTTTTATTGAGGGAATAATATTTATTATTCTAACATTTTTCAATGTAAGGGAACTTATTGTTAAGAGTATTCCTAAAACTATTAAAGATGCTATTCCTGTAGGTATCGGGCTATTTATAACCCTAATTGGAATGCAAAATGCAGGAATGATAATTAAGGATGAGAACACAATGTTGACACTAGGTGATATGTCAGACCCTCATATTTGGGTAGCAATGCTTGGTTTGATTGTGATGGCAGTACTTCATTTTAAAAATATACACGGTTCATTTTTAATTGGTATCGCAGTATCTACAATATTTGCCGCTATACTTGGATTAGTGACCATCCCAGAGGGACATCTTGTATCATTACCACCAAGCATAAAGCCAGTGCTACTAAAGTTTGAGTGGCACAATATATTTACCTTCGATATGCTAATCGTGGTATTTACATTCTTGTTTGTAAACTTATTCGACACACTTGGCACGCTATTAGGAGTGGCAAAAAAAGCAGATTTGATAGACAAAGATGGCAACTTCCCTCAAATAAAGAAAGCGTTGTTTGCAGATGCTCTTGGAACAACTTTTGGAGCAATGCTTGGAACTAGCACCGTTACTTCATATGTGGAAAGTGCATCGGGAGTAGCTGCAGGAGGTCGCACTGGACTTACATCATTATCTACAGCTGTGATGTTTTTACTAGCTCTGTTTTTCGCACCAATATTCCTTATGGTTCCAGCATCAGCAACAGCTCCTGCACTTATTTTAGTGGGATTATTTATGATATCTTCAGTAGTGAGTATCAACTTTGAAGATATGACTGAGGCTCTACCTGCTTTCCTTACAATAGTGATGATGCCATTTGCTTTCAGCATAGCCCAGGGTATTGTATTTGGAATGCTTACATACGTTATTTTAAAGAGTTTGAGTGGAAAATTCAAACAAATATCCACTACAATGTGGGTTATATTCGTATTATTTATAACCAAGATGGTATTGGAAGGTATGCACCTGATGTAGATATAATTTGCCAAATTGAATGATTGTAAGTACTTTTGCAAAAAACAATTTATAAAATAGATTACATCAATAATATTTACTTATGGCAACAACAGCAGATATAAGAAACGGAATGTGCATTGACCTTGAAGGACAATATTTCTTTATTGTTGAATTTCTTCACGTAAAACCTGGTAAAGGCGCAGCATTCGTTAGAACAAAACTTAGAAGCGTAACCTCTGGGCGTGTCTTAGACAAAACTTTTAACGCAGGAGTGAAGATTGACGAAGTTCGTATCGAACGTCGTCCATTCCAATATCTATATCAAGACGATATGGGATATAATTTCATGAATACTGAATCTTTCGAACAAGTGCCAATCTCTGCGGAACAAATTGATGGAGTTCAGTTTCTAAAAGAAGGCGACATAGTAGAAGTACAGATTCATTCAGATAGCGAAACTATATTGACTGTTGAAATGCCTGCTCACGTTATTCTTGAAATAACATATACAGAACCTGGAATCAAAGGTGACACAGCAACAAACACTCTAAAGCCAGCAACTGTAGAAACTGGTGCTGAGGTGCGTGTTCCTTTATTTATTAACACTGGCGAAAAAGTAAAAATTGACACCAGAACAGGAACTTATGTAGAACGTGCGAAATAGAAACTTTCGACGGAGTATTATAAGAAAATACATAAAAGACATTGACACAATCAATGTCTTTTTTATTTATCTTTGCTTTGAATTGACTTTTAAACTTATGTTATGAGAAGCAACAGTATTAAAAACTGGGCAGAAGAAGACAGACCCAGAGAGAAATTGATGGAAAAAGGTGCTGGTGTATTATCCAACTCTGAATTGCTGGCAATATTGATTGGATCAGGCAATGACGAAGAAAGTGCAGTAGAGTTATGCAGACGGATTTTACACAAATTCGATAACAATATCAACAAACTGGCAAGGTTAAGCGTTAACGATTTGGTGAAAGATTTCCGGGGCATTGGTCCTGCAAAGGCTATAACAATACTAGCTGCCCTAGAGCTAGGAAAGCGAAGACAGAAAGAGGATGTGCCAGAAATAAGGAAAATAAAGTCATCAAAAGATGCTTACTCAAACTTTTATCCACTATTGTCAGATTTAAACCACGAGGAAACTTGGGCATTAATATTAGACAGATCCAACAAAGTGGTTTCGACCATGCAAGTGAGCAGAGGCGGAATTTCTGGTACTGTTGTTGATATAAGATTAATCCTAAGAGAGGCCATAAATCAATTTGCAAGCGGCATTATCTTAGGTCACAATCATCCTTCGGGCAATTGCACGCCTAGCCCACAGGATACGGCTATAACAAATAAGCTGAAAGAAGCAGTCAAATGGATGGATATATCACTACTTGATCATATTATTGTTTGCGGAGAAGAATATTATAGCTACGCAGACAATGGAATTATTTAAATAAATTACAAAAAGCTATGAACGAAGAATTACAAAAAATACAAGATAAAGTTGTAGAAATGTTGAAGACATGCTACGACCCCGAGATCCCAGTAAACATTTATGATTTGGGCCTAATTTACGATATTGATATTGATGACGCAAACAATGTCATTATTGAGATGACATTTACAACACCAAGCTGCCCTGCTGCAGACTTCATTCTTATGGATGTGCAAATGAAAGTGGAATCTATTGAAGAGGTTAACAGTGTAGATTTGAAACTAACATTCGAACCAACGTGGGACAGATCAATGATGAGCGAAGAGGCATTGCTTGAGTTAGGGTTTATGTAAACTGATATTTGTGGATAAAAAAGTATATTTTCTATCAGATGCCCATCTTGGATCTAAATCTCATGCCAACACCAAAGAGACGGAACGTAAATTGTGCCGATTTTTAGATTTAGCAAAGCAGGATGCACACTCCATATTCTTAGTTGGTGATATATTTGATTATTGGTTCGAATATAAAAATGTTGTGCCCAGAGGGTTCACTCGTGTACTAGGGAAACTGGCAGAAATTACTGACTCTGGAATAAAAGTTCACTTCTTCATTGGCAACCATGACATTTGGTTGACTGACTACTTGCAAGATGAGTGTGGGCTGATAATCCACAGAGAACCATTAGTAACTAAGATTAATAACAAAACATTATTTATAGCTCACGGGGATGGACTTGGAGAAAAATCTATATCATTCAAGCTTTTAAGAAAAGTGTTTCATAGCAAAATATTACGTTTTCTATTTGCAGGAATACATCCAAGGTGGACTATTAGCTTAGCACATGCATGGTCATCTCACAGTAGAGATAGTGGTGATATTGCTGATTTTCTGGGTGAGGATAAAGAATTTTTAATTCAGTTTGCGAAAGAAGAGATTAAGAGTCATCCTAACATAGACTATTTTATTTTTGGTCATCGACATATAGTCCTTGATTTTAAATTAAATAATAAAGTGAGAGTAATACACTTGGGTGATTGGATTAGTCATTTTTCATATGCAGTTCTAGATAATAATGGAGATATTGCATTAAAAATATTTGAGGGATAACATATACATAGCATCAAAACAAAAAAGAGCTGCTCTAACGAACAGCTCTTTTTTGCATTAAAATCAAAATCTAATATATTATTTCAGCTCTTTGATTTTCACATTCTTAAACCATACTTCATCGCCATGGTC
>CAYFTB010000077.1:9403-11251 GCA_964345875.1 uncultured Proteiniphilum sp. | reverse complement strand
TACACCAATCAATTAAGAGTAAATCTTATACTATAACTCCATTGTATTTGGTTTATACAGTAATAATCTACATGTGGATTTGTACTGTTTGTGACTTATACAATGGAAATCCACATGTAGATTTCCATTGTTCGTGGCAAATACAATCGAATCTGACATGTAGATTTGTATCGTTCGTGATACGAACAATTGAAATATAGCAATAAATATAATTGTCAAATAAGTGTTTTATATTAACTATGCAAGGCGAAGCCTAATGTTTGATATTGGTTTATATATTAAAACACAATTTCTTAATTTCATCAATCAATTATTATTAATTAGGAATTTCATTTAACGCACATATCTTTTTATTTTGTTACATAAAAACTATCTTTGCCAATAATAAAAAAAATATAATTATGAATATTGTAGATAGATTTATCAAGTATGTGAAAATTGACACTCAGTCAGATGAAAACAACTCCCTAACACCTAGCACGCAAAAACAGTTTAACCTTGCTAAGGAAGTTGAGCGTGAAATGATAGATATGGGACTTTCAGATATATCTCTGGATGATAATTGTTATTTGATGGGCACTCTGCCTTCTAATACTGACAAAAATGTGCCAACTATTGGATTTATCGCCCACTTTGATACAAGCCCTGACATGAGTGGCGAGAATGTGAAGCCCCGGATTGTTAGTAATTATGATGGTGGTGACATTATTCTAAATAAAGAGCTAAACATAATTTCATCACCCAGTGATTTCCCTGAATTATTAAAATTTGTGGGAGATGATTTAATAGTTACCGATGGAACCACTTTGTTGGGGGCAGATGACAAAGCCGGAATTGCTGAAATAATGGATGCAATGCAATATCTAATAGATAATCCTCATATTAAACATGGAGATATAAGAATTGGATTTACGCCTGATGAGGAGATAGGACGTGGTGCTGATAAATTTGATGTAGATAAATTTGGTGCCGAATGGGCTTATACTATGGACGGTAGCGAAATAGGAGAGCTTGAATATGAAAACTTCAATGCGGCAACTGCTAAAATATTTATCCAAGGAAGAAATGTTCATCCTGGCTATGCAAAAAATAAGATGATAAATGCCCTGCATGTTGCAAATGAGCTAGTACAGATGTTACCTGTGAATGAGCGTCCTGAATATACTGAAAAGTATGAAGGCTTCTTTCATCTAATTGCTATAAATGGTACTGTTGACGAAGCAACTGTAGGCTATATTATTCGTGATCACGACAGAGATTTGTTTGAAACTAGAAAGAAACAAATGGAACAAGTAGTTGCCTTTCTAAACCTCAAATACAATAATGCTCTAACTCTTGAGGTGAGAGATCAATATTACAACATGCGTGAGAAAGTGGAGCCTGTAATGCACATTGTAGATTATGCACAACGTGCCATGGAAGAACTTAATATTAAGCCAATTATTAAACCAATTCGTGGTGGTACTGATGGTGCAAGACTTTCATTTATGGGACTGCCATGCCCTAATATTTTTGCTGGTGGAATGAATTTTCATGGAAGATATGAGTTTATTCCTGTGAAGGCTCTGGAAAAAGCATCTCAAGTAGTTGTTAAGATTGCTGAGCTTGTGGCACAATAAATTAATATATAAATATGAAAACAACACCTTTTACAGAAACACACATTGCACTTGGTGCAAAAATGCACGAATTTGCAGGCTATAACATGCCTATAGAATATTCTGGAATTATTGATGAACATCAAAATGTAGTAAATTCGGTGGGAGTATTTGATGTCTCTCACATGGGCGAATTTTGGGTTAAGGGTCCTAACGCAGAATCTTTTCTCCAAAAAATTACATGCAATGA
>CAYFTB010000077.1:7578-9303 GCA_964345875.1 uncultured Proteiniphilum sp. | reverse complement strand
ATTATTTCGAATACTGGATATACAGGTGCAGGGGGTTTTGAACTATATTTCTACCCTGAATATGGAGTGCAAATATGGAACAATATATTTGAGGCTGGCAAGGAGTATGGAATCAAGCCTGCTGGATTAGGAGCAAGAGACACATTAAGATTGGAAATGGGTTTTTGTTTATACGGCAATGAATTGAATGACGAAACAACTCCTCTTGAGGCTGGACTTAGCTGGATAACAAAGTTTGTTGATGGAAACAACTTTATTGCCAGAACTGTATTAGAAAAACAGAAGGCTATTGGATTGACAAGAAAACTTATTGGCTTTACACTTTCAGATAAAGGAATCCCTCGCTCAGGTTATGAAATAGTTGATAAAGATGGAAATGTTATTGGCAATGTTACTTCAGGTACAATATCTCCTATTAATAAAGTGGGTATAGGCTTAGGATATGTTAAGCCAGAATTTTCAAAACCCGAAACTGAATTATTTATTAAGGTCAGAAATAAAAACTTAAAAGCAGTCGTCAGTAAATTACCTTTCCGCAAATAATGCAAATTGATATATTTTAGAGTCCTTTTCGGTGTGAATAGGACTCTTGTTCTTTAAATATTTGTATTTTTGTCACTTTAAAATGATTCCTCTATAATAATACCAGAGCAGAATCAAAGTCAAAAAGTATGAGTAGAACAAAATTGGCAGCCAATATATTTTTTGTTATTGGCTTTATTATTCTCGGTTTTATGATTTATAAAATCGGATTAGATATAATTTGGACAAATTTAAAACTAACCAAGTGGTGGTTCCTTGCAATTGTTGGAACTTGGGGAGTGGTATATTTCATTAATGCGATATCATTTCACACAATAATAAGAGATAAAAGTCCTGAGTCTAAACTGGTAAGTTTCTTATACGTACTTAAAATAACAATTAGTGGTTATGCAATCAACTTAATGACTCCGTTTGGGTTGTTAGGTGGTGAGCCATATCGAATCATTAAACTTAAACCATATCTTGGCGTTCAAAAGGCCACATCCTCAGTATTATTATACATGATGATGCACATCGTGTCTCATTTTATATTTTGGATGATTTCTATTCCACTCATACTACTTATTGTTCCAAATATATCACAAACAATAAGAATCATATTAGTTGTTGTTGCGTTAGTATCTTTGCTACTACTTTATTGGTCATTCACAGTTTATTCCAAAGGATTCATTGTTAAAGCTCTGTCTCTAGCGTCAAAAATACCATTTCTAGGAAAGAGAGTTAGAGCCTATTATTTGCAGCATTCTGACAAGATCAAACAAATGGATTTTTTGATTGCAGATCTTTATAAAAATAGAAAGAGAGATTTTATAAAATCATTATCAATTGAGCTATTATCCAGATATGTTCAGTGTATTGAGATTGTTTTTATGATGTATGCTATTGGATATCCTATATCTTTTTCACAAAGTGTGCTCATAGAATCTGTTCAATCGCTTGTTGGAAACTTATTCTTCTTTATGCCAATGCAATTAGGAGCAAGAGAAGGCGGCTTTTTAATCGTTTTTGGGATGCTATCACTTGCAGCAACTAACGCAGTTTATGTTAGTCTTAGCATGAGAATAAGAGAAGTTGTATGGTCTATAATAGGTTTAGGAGTAATAAAATTAGATGAACGTAAAGAAGTTGTTAAAGTGAATAGTTAAGACTTTAAGTTCTTGTGTTTATAAACTTAGAAATAAT
>CAYFTB010000077.1:0-7478 GCA_964345875.1 uncultured Proteiniphilum sp. | reverse complement strand
TACACTTCAGTAAAATCTTTTCAGTTATATATTTCACTTATTGAGTACTAATTATTACGTGTTGAGACATATATCACTTTTAACTACTACATGGGTGCTATATCTTTGCTAAAAAAAGTAGATATAACAATGAAAAAAGTGATTGTGACTTTGATGTGCACCATATTATTGGCATCATGCAATAGTTCAGAAAGTGAGAGAACATTGAGAAATATTAAGGCAACTAATGTTAGAGTTGAAAAATATGACAATAACGTTTCATTCCCCTTTATTTCCGAACCTTTTAGAAATTCGCAATTGTCATTCCGAGTAAACGGGTTATTAAACAATTTTGAAACAATTAGCGGAGAATTTTACCGTAAGGGTACTGTAGTAGCACAGCTAGATACCAGAGACTTTGCCATTCAAAAAGAACGGATGGAATCAGCTTTCAATCAATCGGAAGCAGAATATAATCGTATAAAAGCATTGCACTCGCTCAATAATATTTCTCAAAGTGCATACGAAAAGGCCGAAGCTGACTACATTTCCGCCAAAACTGCACTTGAAATTTCAACCAACGAATATAAAGATACTCGTCTTGTGGCTCCATTTGATGGATACATATCTGATATACATGTAGATAACTTTCAGGAAGTGAAAGCTTCACAACCTATTGTCTCCTTTGTAGATATTAGTAAAATAAAAGTGGAAGTGTACGTAACACAGCAAATTGCAATAAATACGAAAAAGGGTGACAAAGTGAGTATTCGTTTTGATATGTTCAATGATAAAGTGTATGAAGCAGTGGTGGATGAGGTTTCCAAAAACACTGCTCCCAATAATCTATCATACAAATTAACGGCACTAATCCCCAATTCTAATAAAGAGCTAATCGCAGGAATGGTGGGTACATTATCTATTGATAATGAAATACAATCTAAAGAAATAATGACAGTTCCAATAGTTGCATTATGCCACACAGAGGCAGATGGTGATTATATTTGGAAAATAGTTGATGGAAACAGAGTTTCAAAAACAAATGTAACAATAGGTAGCGTATTGCCCGATGGACAAGTAGAAATACTATCAGGCATAACAGAAAATGACAAAATAGCCATTTCAAGCTTAAACTTTCTGTCAGATGAAATGGAGGTAAAAGTATGCAACTAGTAAAATATTTTCTTAAAAATAGGTCTATAACAATTCTACTGTTATCCCTAGTTTTCGCTGGAGGTATATTTTCATACCTCAAAATGGGTAAATTGGAGGATGCTCCTTTTACAATTAAGCAGGCACAAGTTGTCACTCAATACCCTGGTGCATCTCCAATAGAAGTACAAACTCAAGTAACTGATGTTTTGGAAGAGGCCATCCAATCAATGGGTGAGCTATATTACATTAAAACAGACAATCGTGCAGGATTATCTAAGATAACAGTTTTTGTTAAAAAGGAAATCCGTGCTGACGAAATGCAGCAGCTATGGGACAAGCTTCGTCGAAAAGTTAATGATGTTCAAAGTAAACTACCCGATGGAGCCAAAACATCAATTGTTATGGACGACTTTGGTGATGTTTTGGGTGTATTTTATGGATTATCAGGTGCAGGGCATACCCCTAGAGATTTAGAAGAACAAGCAAAACAAATAAAAAACGATTTGCTAAAGGTTAAGGATGTTGCTAAAGTTGAACTTTATGGCGTTCCTACACCCACTATTGAAGTTGTTTTTTCTCAGTCACTTATGTCGATGAGTGGCATTACTACACATGATATTGCAAAAGTATTTGATACTCAGAATAAAATTGTGGATGCTGGCTCTATTGATATTGACGAGAAACGTGTTAGGATTGAATCAACAGGTAATTTTTATTCGCTAGATGAAATACGAAATCTAACCATCGTTTCTAAAAACAACGACTATGTACGCCTATCAGATATTGCTGAAGTTAGAGAGGGTTATCTAACTCCTGCAACTAATAAGATGAAGATAAACGGTCAAGAGGCTATTGGTATTGCTATCTCTACTACTGACGGTGGAAATGTTGTGGATATGGCTAATGTTGTATCTCAGCGTGTAGAACATTTCAACGAATCGATGCCTAATGGATTTGAATTAATTTCCATCTACGACCAAGGTTATGAATCTGATATTGCTAATGACAATTTCATTTTCAATCTTATCATTTCCGTTGTTATGGTTGTTGCTATTTTACTATTTTTCATTGGATTTAAAAATGGATTATTAGTAGGTAGCGGGTTAGTATTCTCAATATTTGCCACTCTAATAGTGATGATGATAAATGGAATTGCACTTCAGCGTATGTCGCTAGCAGCCATTATTATTGCAATGGGAATGTTGGTTGATAATGCAATTGTTGTTTTTGACTCAGCATTAGTAAGAATGCAATTTGGAATACGTAAACGTCCTGCTATTCTTCAAGCTGCTTCTACAACCGCACTGCCATTACTAGCAGCCACTATAATTGCTATAATGACATTCATGCCTATATATTTCTCACCTCATGTTACAGGCGAATTTATGTCAACACTGGTGATAGTGATAGGTGTTTCATTGATGTTCAGTTGGGTATTTGCTCTTACGCAAACCCCATTCTTTATACAAGAGTTTGTTAGACGTCCTCGCAGAAACGAAACAAAGTCTGCTCCATACAATGGGAATCTATATCAGAAACTTCGTAGAGCATTACAAGCAATTATAAATCACAAAAAAATTGTCGTAGGTATAACCATACTTCTATTAGTAGTATCAGCATATTGCTTCAGGTTTATTCCTACTGTATTTATTCCTACTTTAGATAAGCAGTATTTTACAATTGATATGTGGATGCCCGAAGGAACGCATATTGATCATATGGATGAATATGTGCAAGACATCGTTACTCACATCTCATCATATGAACAAACAGAAACTGTTTCATCATTTGTGGGGCAATCTCCACCTCGTTACTATCTGGCTAACTCATCATTTGGCCCTCAATCCAGTTATGCAAACTTGCTAGTAAAAGGGCATGACTCAAAAGGCTCACGTGCATTACGTGAAATGTTAGTTGACTCAATGCGAATAAAATATCCAGAGGCATTTATCAAAGTGAACAAGTTTGAGCTTACCTCATCACCTGAGGCATTAATAGAGGCTCGCTTTTTAGGGCCAGATCCTGCTGTGCTTGATTCATTAACTAGTATTGCTATTGAGGTAATGAGAAACAATCCAAAAGTAGCAAATGCACGTAATCAATGGGGCAATATGACTATGTTAGTGAAGCCTGTTTATGATCCGTTAAAAGCTGGGATAACAGGTATTCCTAAATCAACAATGATGGAATCAATAAAATCTCTTTCAGATGGATTGCCTATTGGTGTGTATAGGGATAATGAGAAAAAAGTACCTGTATTGATTAAGACGGACAATGAAATATCTTCTCCCGACGAATTGCGTAATATATCGGTATGGAATGGTGTAAACTCTGAACCACTAGGTCAGTTGACAAAAGATATTGAGGTTACTTGGGAATATCCTCGTATAGTAACCTACAATAGAGAGCTATCTATGGCTGCAATGTGTGATGTGGTGGAAGGTGCAACAATGTTTGAGGTTCATGGTGAGATTCGCGATGCTATTGAGAATATTGAACTTCCTGAGGGATACTCCTTCTTTTGGGATTCTCAATTCAAAGACCAAGGGGAAGCTATTGCTGCTTTAACAAAATATTTCCCTGTAGCATTCCTTTTATTAATAGTTATTCTAGTAGCACTGTTTGGCAATTTTAAACAGCCATTAATTATTATCGCTGTGCTTCCACTATCCTTAATTGGAGTTGTTATCGGATTACTTATCACTGGGTTTAACTTTGGTTTCTTCCCAATTGCTGGGTGGTTAGGTTTATTAGGAATGATTATCAAAAACGTAATTGTATTAATAGATGAAATCAACGCACAATTAAATAGAGGAGTTGCAATTAACAATGCAATTATTGAAGCAACTGTATCTCGTGCACGACCAGTATTGATGGCTGCTACTACTACTGTATTTGGAATGATACCACTTCTATTTGATGTCGCATTTGGAGGAATGGCAGCTACCATAATATTTGGACTTACGTTTGCTACACTATTAACTTTGTTTGTAACACCTGCACTATATGCAGTAATTTATAAAGTAAAAAAGTCATGACAAAATATATAATATTATTCATATTTGTAGCCCAAGCATTATTTATTTCGGCACAAACAACTATTTCTGATCAGTATAGAAATAAAGTATTGGAGTATAACCAAGACTTGAAAGCTGCTGAAGAGAACATACTAGCTAGTATTGAACTAGAACAAACAGCGAAAGGAGACAAATTGCCTCAAATCTCTACTGGAATTTCGTATAAGTACAATATAAATCCTATGCAGATTTCCACTGAGATTCCAAATTTGGGAATGCTAAATGTAGGTGGTGAAAACAATCATCACTATGGAGTTACTGCTACGGCAGTGCAACCCATCTTTACAGGAGGAAGAGTATTAGAATCAATTAAGATGGCAGAACATAATACATCATATATGCGTAATAGCTCTGAAATATTGAAACTCAATGTAAGCTATCAAGCAGACGTGCAATATTGGAACACAGTGGCACGAAAAGAGATTACAGATATTACAAAGCAATACCAGTCATCAGTAGCAAACTTTACCGAAGTTGTGAAACAGCGAGTTGATTTGGGTCTCATAGATCCACAAGAGTTATTGATGGCAGAGGTTAAGCTCAACGAGGCTGAACTAAGGTATCAGCAATCTAAAAATATGCTTGATGTTGGGCTTATGGCTATGAATTCATTGATGGGAATGAATCTAAATTCCGAAATAGAATTAGATTCTGTTGTGATGACACCACCCATATTGAGTCAGCGTAATAATAATGAATTGCATCCCCAATTAATGTTGGCTCAAAATAATATAGACATAGCTGAATCACAGATAAAACTAGCAAAGTCCAAATACAATCCTCAATTATTTGTTGGAATTGATGGCTCATACTCTGCACCAGGTTATAATTTCAAAAAAGATTTAGATTGGAATGGTGCTGTGTATGCCAAACTATCTATTCCCATATGGTCGGGTGGAAAAAGAGGGAGTGAAAGCCGTGCCCAGAAGCATAAGCATATTGCTGCACAATATAACTATCAAAAGGTAGAGGATGCTGTAAATCTAGAGACTCAAGCTTCTATTGCAAATTATAAAGACGCATGGAGTAGAATTGACCTAACAAGCAAATCATTGCAAAAGGCTATAGAAAATGAAACGAAGGCTATAGAACGATACAAAGAGGGAGAAATATCAATTGTGGAAGTTATTGATGCACAGATTTACACTCTCAATGCTAAAACAGATTGCGTTCAATCAAAACTTGAAGCACAAGTTGCATATGCAGAGTATATGAGGACAACAGGAATGTATGTGTAAAATATATAATTGTTTAATCGGTTTGCCTATTATTTATTATTAGTATTTGACAACCAATCGGCTAAGCAATTAATCAAAACAATTATCTTTGCATTATATGGTTACGAATAACAATAAAATAAGCACAGTATTGTATATAGGGATATTCTCTCTTTTGGGAATATCCTCATATGTGCTACTTGTTCGATTTACTGATCTACCAATATTTATATCCTATCCTTGGGGATATGCCTTTAGCGTTCTATCCTTTAATGTTGTAGGTTTTTCGCTCATTCGTAGTAGTGAGTTTTTTGAGCGTAAAAAAATAGTAGCACGAAACAAGATATTGACCACAGCTGTATATTATGCATTTGTAGCATTCATTCTATTCTTGTTAAACTATGGTCTTTTGATAATAGCTAAAGCATTTGCAGGCGATAGACAGCCATTTATATTTCCGAATGATGGCAATATATTTTTGATAGTTGTGTGGCTAGCAGAGCTGGTAGTATTTGGATTGTTGTTGACTAATAGATCAATGAGATATGTAATGATTTCTGAAAGAAATACAGCTCTTTTACAAGAAAAAAGCGATAAAGCAAAGTATGTAGCATTACAAAATCAACTCAACCCCCACTTTTTGTTTAATACTCTGAATGCTTTAATTTCAGAAATTGAGTATAATCCAAAAAATGCTTCTTTATTTGCTCGCAAGTTGTCGGATGTATATAGATATGTGTTGCAAGTACAACAACGTCCACTCGTGTCTTTACGTGAAGAGTTAGCATTTGCAGCTTCGTTCATTTTTTTGCATCAAGTGAGACTAGGTAATAATATACATTATAATGTAAAAATTGAAGCCAACTATTTAGATGCTGAACTTCCACCCCTCACTTTGCAGTTACTCATTGAGAATGCTATTAAGCATAATGTTATTACAGAAAGCAGACCAATGACAATAGAGGTCAATATCGAAAACGACTTCCTTGTAGTAAGCAATACGTACGACCCCAAACCTGTGATTGAATCAACTGGAATGGGCTTAAAAAATCTATCGTCACGATGTAACATGATGTTCGGAAGAGACATAGAGTATGACAATACAGATAAAGTTTTCACCGTTAAAGTGCCAATCATATATGAATAAGCCAATTAATGCGATCATAATAGAAGATGAGGCTCCAGCATCACGATTGCTGTATTCCATTCTTGCTCGATTACGTCCAAATTGGAGTATAGAAGTATTAACAGGAAGTGTGGAGGAGGCAGTAGAGTGGTTTTCATTAAACCCGCATCCCGACTTAATATTTTTGGATATTCATCTTGCAGATGGTAATGCATTTGACCTACTCACTAGAGCTAAACCTACATCATCAATAATATTTACGACAGCATATGACCAATATGCCATTCGCGCATTTTCTGTAAATAGTATTGACTACATTCTAAAACCTATTGATGAGGGTAGATTGCTGGATGCGATAACTAAGTTTGAATCTTCAACATTAGTTACGCCCGATTATATTGAAACAATTTTGGAGGCATTGCATCCTCAAGCCAAGAGATATAGAACAAGATTCTTAATTTCGATGGGCAATAAGTTTATTACATTGCAGGTTGACGATATAGCTCTTATATACTCCGAAAATAAAATAACATATGCCGTTGATTTTAAGGGCGTAGAGTATCAGGTTGACTTGCCACTCAATGTTTTGATTGAACAGCTCAATCCAGATGTTTTTTTTTAGAGCCAATAGGCAAATAATAATCAATATTAAAAGCGTAGTGAAGATTGAGCCCTACTTTGGTGGAAAAATAATTGTGACTACAAACCCCAAATCACATGTTCAAGCCACTGTGAGTCGTGAGAAAAGTGTTATGTTTAAAACTTGGTTGAGTTATTGAATATTATTTCCTTTTTCCCTAAATACAATGACAAATTTTATAACTATCTAATTTATAGTAAAACAAGTGCTTAGTCTCACGCAAAGATAGTGAGTTAAAAAAGTAGGTTTTAAATGGTAACAAAAAAGTTTTTTTGCCCTACAAA